>DATNBT010000058.1:0-7110 GCA_035571855.1 Vicinamibacterales bacterium | reverse complement strand
AAAGTCGGCGAGCCCGGCGTCGACGAGGGACAGTTGCGCCGCGCGGTAATGGATCGGGCGGGGCCGACGCCGCCCGTCACGCGCATCGCCGAGCTGTCGCGGCTGGTCGAAGCGACGCTCGAGACGCGCGGCTATCTGCGCGCGATGGTCACCGGACGCACCGTCCCGAACGGATCGGATCACCTGGCGCTCGTGTTCGACGTCGAGCCCGGACCGCGCGCGTCCATCGGCGCGATCAACATCACCGGACCGGAATCGGCCCGGCCCGAATTCGTCGCCCAGATGCAGCTCTCGCCGGGAGCGGCCTACGAACGCGAGGCCATCCAGGCCCGCGTCCAGAAATACGTCGCGGCGCGGCGGCGGCAGGGGTACTACGAGGCGAAGGTCGACCTCAGCGAGCAGCGCGGCGACAACGACCGGATCGACCTGACGTTCGCCGTCAATCCGGGACGCCACGTGCGCATCGTGTTCGCGGGCGACCCGTTTCCCGGCGATCGCAAGGAGCTCGTGCCGGTCGAACGGGAGGGATCCGTCGACGAAGATCTGCTCGAAGACTCGACCGCGCGCATCGAAGACGCGCTGAAATCACAGGGCTACAAGGACGCGATGGCCCCGCACGAGCGGACCGAGAGCAACGGCGAGCTCGTCATCACGTTCCATGTCGCGCGCGGCCAGCAGTACCGCATCGCCCGCGTGGCGATCGAGGGCAACGCGTCGGTGTCGTTCATCGATCTGCAGTCCGTGCTGCGCGTGCGCGAGGGGACGCCGTTCTCCCAGGCGGCGCTCGATGCCGAAGCGGGCGCTATAGAAGATGTGTACCGCCGGTCCGGATTTGCGGCCGCCAAGGCCGACATCAACGTCGTGCCGCAGGCGCCGGCCGGCGCACAGGTGCCGGTGCTCATCCAGATCGACATCCGCGAAGGCGTGCGGACGGTCGTCAAATCGGTGCGCGTGACCGGCAACACGTCAATCGCGTCGGGCGTCCTGCTCGGCGGGCTGCGTCTCCAGGCCGGACGGCCGTTCGTCGTCGCGAGCCTCGCCGCGGACCGCGACGCCATCCTCGTGCAGTACCTGAACGCCGGCTACGAGAACGCCACCGTCGAGGCGCGGCCGGAGCTGAATCGCGAGCGGACCGAAGCGAACATCTTCTATATGGTGCGTGAAGGACCGCAGGTGCGCGTGGATCACGTGCTGATCGTCGGACCCGAGCGCACGGACCCGAAGATCGTCGAGCGCGAACTGCAGGTGCACTCCGGCGATCCGCTCAGCCAGGATGCCGTGCTCGACAGCCAGCAGCGCCTGCGCTCGCTCGGCCTGTACCGCAGCGTGAGCATCAGCGAGCTGCGCCACGGCGAAGAGAACCAGCGGGATCTGCTGGTGACGGTCGAAGAAGGGCCGGCGACGAGCGTCGCCTACGGCGGCGGCTTCGAGCTGGCGCGGCGCGTCGAAACCGTCGACAACGGCACGGCGGCGACCGAAGTGTTCGACGCGGCGCCGCGGGCGTCGTTTCAGATCAGCCGCCGGAATCTCTTCGGCACGAACCGGTCGGCGACGTTCTTCAGCAGCCTGACGCTGCATCCGCAGGGCACGGCGCAGTCGGGCACGACCGAATACCGTGTCGTCGGCACGTTCCGCGAGCCGAAGGTCTTCGACACGCCGATCGACGGCCTGATCACGCTCACGGCGGAGCAGCAGTGGCGCTCGAGCTTCAGCTTCCGCCGCCGCAGCGCGACCGCCGAAGCGACGAGGCGCATCGGCCGCGGCGTCAGTCTGATCGGCACGTACCAGCTTCAATCGACGGAGGTCTACAACGTCCAGACCGTGACCGACGCGGATCAGAACCTGATCGATCGCGTGTTCCCGAACGTCCGGCTGTCGTCGTTCTCGCTGTCGGTCCTGCGCGACACGCGCAACGATCAGATCGATCCGACCGGCGGCCAGTACTTCAGCGCCTACGGGCAGCTCGCGGCGAAGGCGCTCGGCGGCCAGGTCGGTTTCTTCAAGTCGTTCTTCCGCGCGTCGGCCTTCCGCCTCGTGCCGAACTCCCGCGGCATCGTCCTCGCCGGCAACGTGTTCCTCGGGCTGGCGACGGGCTTTCCGCAGCAGCATCCCGACGGCACCACGATCATCGACCCGGACACCGGCGAGCCCGCGCGCGACCTGCCGCAGAGCGAACGCTTCTACGCCGGCGGCGACACGACGATGCGCGGGTTTGCGATCGATCAGCTGGGCGTGCGGCACATTCCCGGGCAGGCGGACGACACGATCGACGTCAACGGATTCCCGCTCGGCGGCAACGCGGAAGCGCTCTTCAACACGGAAATCCGCATCCCGCTGATACGCAACTTCGAGACGCACGGCTTCTTCGATACCGGCAACGTGTTCCGGCGCGCGGCGCTGATCGATTTCGCGGAGTTCCGCTCGGCCGTCGGCTTCGGCGTGCTGTACAAGTCGCCCATCGGGCCGCTGCGGTTCGACCTCGGATTCAAGGTGAATCCGCTGCCGGGCGAGAGCCTCACGGCGTTCTTCATCACGTTCGGGAGGGCGTTCTGATGCGCGAGGTCGGAGGTCGGAGGTCGGAGGTCGGGATGGCGGTCGCGCTGGTTCTGGCGCTGGCCCTGGGTGTCACGACGGCCGCCGAGACGATCGACCGTGTGCTCGCTGTCGTCGCCGGACAGTTGATCATGCTGAGCGACGTCAACGCGGTGCGCGACCTTGGCATCGTCACGCCGGCGCCGGGCGCCGACGCGGTCGCGTCGGTGCTCAGCCAGCTGATCGATCGCGAGCTGATGCTGGCTGAAGTCGACCGCTACGCGCCGCCCGAGCCGGAGACCGCCGAAATCGACAAGGCGTTTGCCGCCGTCCGCGCGAGGTTTCCCTCGGACGAGGCCTTCAACGACGTGCTCGCGCGGTCGGGGTTCGCCGCCGCGCACGTACGCGAGATCGTCCGCCAGAACCTGCGGCTTCGCGCGTACCTCGATCAGCGCTTCACCGCGCCCGACGGCAATCAGCAGCGGCGGCAGATGCTGATCGACGACTGGGTCGCCAGCCTCCGCCGCCGCACGCCCGCGATCAACCTGTATCAGCCGTCGTAGTGCAGACATTCAGGTCTGCCGCGGACAGGCCTGAAGGCCTGTACTACCTGCCCGTTACAAAAAACTGCAGCAGCTCGATGAGATTGAATCCGGCGTGGCTCACCATCGGCGCGACGCAGGATCGGCGCCGCAGATAGATCGCGCCCCAGTACAGTCCGAGGGCGCCGGTCGCGATCGCGACGTCATTGCCCTGGAGCTTGTGGCCCAGACCGAACAGCGCGCTCGACACGATCAACCCGACGGCGGGACCGCCGAGCCACACGTCGAACCTGTGAAGGATGAACGCGCGCTGTACTTCCTCCCGCACGCCGCCTGCGACGACGACCACGACGCCGAAGAGCGCGGCCTGAAGCCGTCCGTGGATCACGTCTTCGAGCGGATTGCGCTCGAGGTTGTGCAGCGCAGGGACGAGCAGACGCGCGAGGCTGATGACGGCGATGGCGACGACGAACGCGCCGGCGACCAGCGGGATGCCGAGCTCGGCTTCGCGGAGCCAGGAGCGTGAACCGAAGAGCACGTCACGCACGCGCTCGCGATGCGAGCGGAGGAAGAAGACAATGAGCCCGACCAGCAGGACCGTGTCGATGAGGGAGAGATAGACGATGTACCGAAGCGACAGGGCGCCGGCGGTCATCGGCCGCAGGCCCGCGACGTTGAGCACGGCGCCGACGGCGAGCTGTGTGGGGAAATCGGAGCAGAGGACGACCTCGAACAGCGCGACGATCCGCCCGATTCCGGGCTTTTTTTCAGCGTCCATCGTCAATCCACAGTCTTACACAGGCGTCCACATCTTGCGTCTGCCCTAAAAGAGAGCCACAATATCTGGTGGATCTGCTGTTGACAAACGGCGGAGTAGGGCGCATATTTGCTCGCCGTAGCGCGACCAGGCGATCAGCAGGAAACCTCCCAGCTTCTTACTGATAGCCGAGGGCCCCTGTAAGAAAAAGCAGGGGCCAGAGAGTCGAATCTCCCGCCGCGCGCGCAATCAACAAAGTCTGACGGAGCCCTGCCGGAGTTACACACGCAGGCGGGGACACCGTCGCCGTTTCCGGGTAACGCCGGAGTAAAGGGAGCTGGGGAAACATGGATGAAACCGCCGATCGTGCTGCCATCAAAGCTGCTGGCGCGGGCCAGCAGACGGTCGAGAGCAGTGGGACGTCGCACGTCCCGGTGTCTGTCGAGACAGACAAGCCGCGCGCGAAGAAGCAGGCGGCGCCGGGGCTGACATTCCAACGGTTCTTTACCGAAGCAGGAGTCGATCCGTTCGACGAAGTCGAATGGGAGCTCCGCTCGGCCGTGATCGGCAGCCAGGGCGGCGAAGTCGTGTTCGAGCAGCGGGACGTCGAGATCCCGAAAGCGTGGTCGCAGCAGGCGACCAACATCGTCGTCTCGAAGTATTTCCGCGGGCAGATCGGCACGCCCGAGCGCGAGCGCAGCGTCAAGCAGCTCATCGGCCGCGTCGTCGACACGATCACGAAGTGGGGCCGCGATCACAAGTACTTCGCGACCGACCAGGACCTGCAGGCGTTCAGCGACGACCTCAAGCACATCCTCGTGTACCAGAAGGCGGCGTTCAACAGCCCGGTGTGGTTCAACTGCGGCTTCGAAAAGGCGCCGCAGTGCTCGGCCTGCTTCATCAACTCGGTGCAGGACACGATGGATTCGATCCTGACGCTGGCCCGCACCGAAGGCATGCTCTTCAAGTTCGGTTCCGGCACCGGCACGAATCTCTCGCCCATCCGTTCGTCGAAGGAGCTCCTCGCCGGCGGCGGCACGGCGTCCGGCCCGGTGAGCTTCATGAAGGGCTACGACGCGTTTGCCGGCGTGATCAAGAGCGGGGGCAAGACGCGCCGCGCGGCGAAGATGGTGATCCTCGACGCCGAGCATCCCGACATCGTCGAGTTCATCAACTGCAAGGTCGAGGAAGAGAAGAAGGCCTGGGCGCTCATCGACGCCGGCTACGACGGCTCGTTCACGGGACCGGCGTATTCGTCGGTGTTCTTCCAGAACTCCAACAACAGCGTCCGCGTGACCGACGACTTCATGCGCGCGGTGCTGGACGACGGCGTGTGGGAAACGAAGGCGGTCCGGACGAAGGACGTGATGGACCGCTACCAGGCGCGCGACCTGATGCGGCTGATCTCCGAAGGCACGCACATCTGCGGCGACCCGGGCATGCAGTTCGACACGACGATCAACGAGTGGCACACGTGCCCGGAGACGGATCGCATCTACGCGAGCAATCCGTGCTCGGAGTACATGTTCCTCAACGACTCGGCGTGCAACCTGGCCTCGATCAACCTGATGAAGTTCGTGAAGGCCGACGGCGAGTTCGACGCCGTCTCGTACAAGGCCGCGATTCAGACGCTCATCACGGCGCAGGAGATCATCGTCGACAACGCGAGCTATCCGTCGCCGTCGATCGAGAAGAACAGCCACGCGTATCGTCCGCTCGGCCTCGGCTACGCCAACCTGGGCGCGCTGCTCATGTCGCGCGGCCTGCCGTACGACAGCGACGCCGGCCGCGATTACGCCGCGGCGCTGACCGCGCTGATGACGGGCGAAGCGTACGCGCAGTCGTCGCGCATCGCGCGCGACCACGGCGGTCCGTTTTCCGGCTACGAGAAGAACCGCGAGCCGTTCCTCCGCGTCATGCGGAAGCATCGCGACTCGATGCGCGACGTCAACGCGCGCAACGTCCCCTCGGATCTCTATCAGGCGGCGAAGGGATCGTGGGACGATGCCGTGGAGCTGGGCGAGCAGCACGGCTACCGCAACGCGCAGGCGACGGTGCTCGCGCCGACGGGCACGATCGGCTTCATGATGGACTGCGACACCACCGGCGTCGAGCCGGACATCGCGCTCGTGAAGTACAAGAAGCTGGTCGGCGGCGGCATGATGAAGATCGTCAACCAGACGGTGCCGATGGCGCTGAAGAAGCTCGGCTACACCGCCGAGCAGGTGGACGCCATCATCAAGTACATCGACGAGATGGAGACGATCGAGGGCGCGCCGGGCCTCAAGGAATCGCACCTGGCCGTGTTCGACTGCGCGTTCAAGGCGGCGAAGGGCCAGCGGTCGATTCACTACATGGGCCACATCAAGATGATGGGCGCGACGCAGCCGTTCATCTCCGGCGCGATCAGCAAGACGGTCAACGTGCCGAAGGAAGCGACCGTCGCCGACATCCAGGAAGCCTACATTCAGAGCTGGAAGCTCGGCGCGAAGGCCATCTCGATCTACCGCGACGGCAGCAAGCGCACGCAGCCGCTCAACACGTCGAAGGACAAGACGGCCGCCGAGATCGCGCAGGCGGCCGCGGCGTCGATGGTCACGGGCCCGATCCGCCGCAAGCTGCCGGACGAGCGCAAGGCCCTCACGCACAAGTTCGACATCCAGGGGCACGAGGGCTACATCACGGTCGGCATGTTCGAGAACGGCCAGCCGGGCGAGATCTTCCTCGTGATGGCGAAGGAAGGCTCGACGATCTCGGGCTTCGCCGACGCGTTCGCGCAGGCGATCTCCTACGCGCTGCAGTACGGCGTGCCGCTCCAGGCGCTGGTCGACAAGTTCAGCCACGTCCGGTT
This sequence comes from Vicinamibacterales bacterium, assembly GCA_035571855.1. Lineage (GTDB taxonomy): Bacteria > Acidobacteriota > Vicinamibacteria > Vicinamibacterales > CAVVIG01 > DATNBT01. The sequence continues at coordinate 428 of DATNBT010000058.1, read as the reverse complement.
CGAGCCGTCGGGCATGACGAAGAACCCGGAGATCCGCTTCGCGAAGTCGATCGTCGACTACATCTTCCGGTGGATGGCGAGCAAGTTCCTGTCGCCCGAAGCGCAGTTCCACGCGGGCGTGAACGGCAGGGAACTGGAAGAAGCGGCGCCGGTCGAACAGATGCAGCTGCCCACCTCCGCGGCCGCCGGGACTCAGTCGGCCGCTACGGCGGGCAAGCCCGGTTCGTACTCGACGATTCAGAATCAGGAAGACGCGCCGCCGTGCTCGACGTGCGGGTCGATCATGATTCGCTCGGGCGCGTGCTACAAGTGCAGCAAATGCGGGAACACGTCGGGCTGCGCTTAACGCGAAGTTAGAACTTAGAAGTAAGAAGTGAGAACTGGGGCCGGGCGCAAAACGCCCGGCCTTTTTTCGTATGGAGATGGAA
>DATNBT010000057.1:0-9685 GCA_035571855.1 Vicinamibacterales bacterium | reverse complement strand
AGCTGCTCTCGGAGATCACCGCGCCGACCTCGGGGGAGATTCGTCTCTACAGCCGGCTCTCCGCGCTCATCGAAGTCGGCTCCGGCTTTCATCCGGAACTGACCGGCCGGGAGAATGTCTTTCTGAGCGGGTCGATCTTCGGCATGCGCCGCGCCGAGATCGTCGCAAAGCTCGATCAGATCATCGACTTCGCGGGCGTCGGCGACTTCATCGACGCGCCCGTGAAATGGTACTCGTCCGGGATGTACGTGAGACTGGGATTCGCGATCGCCGCGCATCTGGATCCGCAGATCCTGCTGGTGGACGAAGCGCTCGCGGTTGGAGACGAGGCGTTCCAGGCAAAATGCTACGACCGGATCGCGGCGCTCCGGACCGCGGGCAAGACGATCATCTTCATCTCGCACGATCTGCAGAGCGTCGAACGGGTGTGCAATCGCGCGTTAATCATGCGCGACGGCCGCGTCGCATTCGACGGGACGGCGGCGGCCGCCGTTTCCGCCTACCGGCGCCAGGTGGCGTCTGAGACCGCTGACGTCGATTCTGCGGCGGCGGACAATCCGCCGAACGTCCGCACATCGCCTGCCCTGGTCTCGGTCGTCATCCCCTGTTTCAACCAGGCCAGGTTCCTGCAGGGAACCCTCAGGAGCGTTGTCGCGCAGGAATGGCCCTCGCTCGAATCCATTGTCGTGGATGACGGGTCGACCGACGATACGCACGCGGTTGCCGCGGCACTGGGCGCGACCACCGTGGTGCGGCAGGCGAACCGCGGATTGTCCCGTGCGCGCAACGCGGGTCTGGCGGCCGCGCGCGGTGAGTACGTGCTGTTTCTCGACGCGGACGATGAGCTGCTGCCGGACGCGATTCGCTCGGGCGTCGCGGCGCTCGAGCGGCATCACGGCGCCGGCGTCGTCGGACGGCGCTGTCTGCTGATGGACGGCGAGGGCCATCCGCTGCCGGTGACGCCGCCGGTGCTCGCGTCGAGCGATCTCTACGCGGAGCTGCTCGGGACGAACTTCATCTGGACGCCGGGAGCGGCGTTGTTCCGGCGCGACGCGATCGAATCCATCGGCGGCTTTCCCGTGCACCATCCGGCGGCGGCCGACTATGCCGTCCTGCTGGCGATGGCCCGCGGCGGACGGCTGATCATCGAGCCACGCGACGTCGTGCGGTACCGCAAGCACGACAGCAACATGTCGCGCGATGCCAGGCTCATGCTGCGGGCGACGCTCGGCGCGCTTCAGCACGAGCGGCCGCACATGCCGCCGCAATATCTCGGCGCCCTTGCCGCCGGACGGCGGCGATGGCGAGGGTTCTACGGCGAGCAGCTGACGACCGACCTCCGGCGTGAATGGCGGGCGTCCCGCCGACCGTCCACACTGCTCGGCGGCGCGCTGTTTCTCTTCCGCCACTGTCCGCGGCAGACCGCGGCGCACGTGCTCCGCAAGCTCACGCGTGTCGCCAGGAATCTGCCGCCGGCCGAACTCGAAGCGCCCCGGTAAGTTCGGGCGGACGCCGGATCAGTCGTGGAGGACGACGGTCAGGAGGGAGCTGTTGACCTTGAGACCGCCGTTGTACTCGATGAAACCGAGCTTGCGGAACTTGTTCATGAAGAAGTTCACGCGGGTGCGGGTGGCGCCGATCATTTCCGCCAGCGTCTCCTGGGAGATCTTCGGCAGCGTCTTCTGCGGATCCGCTTCACCGTAGCGCGCCATCAGCAGCAGGGTCCGGGCGAGACGCTTCTCGCTCGAATTGAACAACTGGTCGACCAGGTCGGCTTCGATGCGGATGTTGCGCGTGAGCATGTAGTTCAGGAAGCGGTTCGAGAACGCCGGCTCGTCGCGCAGCAGGCGGACCATCGCGTCCCTCTCGATGCACAGGACGCTGCTGGCGGCGATCGCCGTCGCCGTCCCGATTCGGAGCGGCTGCCCCGCGAGCGCGCCCTCGCCGAAGAAGTCGCCGGGCGCGAGCATCGCGACGACCGCTTCCTTCCCGATATGGGACAGCACCGAGAGCTTGATCGCCCCCTTCTGCAGGTACCGGATGTCGTCGGCGGTGTCGCCCTGCGAGAACACGACCTGACCCGTGCGGTACTTCGCGACTTTTCGCATCGGCCCCGCCGATTCGAGATACACCTCGACATCGAAGGCGTCTCGCTTTGCCGAGCCCGCCGCCCGTGTCTTTGCCGCCATCGAACGGATTATCCCATGCGGTGAAGATCGGCCGGTGTCCACTATTTGACAGCCCCGCGCGCCACGGAGTGCCACAGTGGTCGATCTGATGCTCCATGAATACTGAGAAACTGGTCCCGGTCGCGCCCTGGCGTCCGGGCCTCGGTTCCGATCTGCCGAAAGCCGCGACGGGGATCCGCGGCCTCGATGAGATCACGCGCGGGGGCCTGCCGCGCGGCCGGCCGACGCTCGTCTGCGGGGGACCCGGTTCCGGCAAGACGCTCCTGGCATTGACGGTTCTGATCAACGGCGCGCTGTCCTTCGACGAACCGGGCGTGCTGATGACGTTCGAGGAAAACGCGGACGAGATCGCCGGCGACGTCGCGTCGCTCGGAATCGACATGCAGAATCTCGTCGACGCGAAGAAACTGGCCATCGATTACGTGCGCGTGGAGCGCAGCGAGATCGAGGAGACCGGCGAGTACGATCTCGAAGGACTGTTCGTCCGTCTCGACTATGCGATCCGATCGGTGGGGGCCAAGCGTGTCGTGCTCGACACCATCGAGTCGCTGTTCTCGGGGTTGAGCAACACGGCGATCCTGCGGTCGGAGCTCAGGCGGCTCTTCCGGTGGCTGAAAGACCAGGGAGTCACCGCCGTGATCACCGGCGAACGGGGCGAAGGGATGCTGACGCGGCAGGGCCTCGAGGAGTACGTCTCCGACGCGGTGATCCTGCTCGATCATCGCGTCCACGATCAGGTGTCGACGCGGCGGCTGCGCGTCGTCAAGTATCGCGGCACGTACCACGGCACCAACGAATATCCGTTCCTCATCAATCAGAGCGGCATCAGCGTGCTGCCGGTATCGTCCATGGCCCTGCAGCACCGGGCGCCGCTCGATCGTGTCTCCTCGGGCATCGCGCCGCTCGATGAGATGCTCGGCGGCAAAGGGTACTACCGCGGGAGCACCGTCCTCGTGTCCGGAACGGCCGGAACCGGGAAGACGAGCCTGGCGGCGCACTTCATGGACGCGGCGTGCCGCCGCGGCGAACGCTGTCTCTGTTTCCTCTTCGAAGAGTCGCCCGCGCAGCTTCTCCGGAACATGCGGTCGATTGGCATCGACCTGGAGCCGTGGGTGGATGCGGGACTGCTGCAGTTTCATGCGGATCGGCCGTCCCGCTACGGCCTCGAGATACATCTGGTGACCATGCATCAGGTGGTGGCCGACTTCACGCCCGACGTCACCGTCATCGACCCTGTCACCAACCTCATGACGGTGGGCACGTACGCCGACGTGCAGGCGATGCTGACGCGGATGATCGACCACCTCAAGACCGAGAACATCACGGCCATGCTGACGAGCCTCATACCGGGGCACACGACGATCGAGCGCACGGAAACCACGATCTCGTCGCTGATGGACACCTGGCTCGTGCTCGGCAACGAAGACGTCAGCGGCCGCCACCATCGCGGGCTCTACGTGCTGAAGTCCCGCGGCATGGCGCATTCGAACGAGCTTCGGGAATTCGCCATCACGGATCAGGGGCTGGACATGCGCGCTCAGGAAGGAGAGGTTCGGGATGGAAGTCTCTAATGCCGCGTCGGCGAGTCCCTTTCCTGAGGCCGCCGAAATCTACCGCCTGCGCCTGTATGTCGCCGGCACCACTCCGAAGTCTGTGCAGGCGCTCAGGAACCTGAAGCACATCTGCGAAGCGCATCTGCAGGGACGGTACGAGATCGAGATGATCGATCTCCTCGTGAATCCGCAGCTGGCCGCCGGCGATCAGATCCTCGCCGTGCCGACGCTCGTGCGGCGTCTGCCCGAACCGATCAAGAAGATCATCGGCGACCTGTCCAACACCGACCGCGTCCTCGTGGGGCTGGATCTCCGTGTCCGCGAGTGACGACGGCGTCGCGGCCGAGCGCTACATCCTCCGCCTGTACGTGACCGGCATGACGCCGCGCTCGGTCCGGGCGGTGAAAAACCTGCAGGCAATCTGCGACGAATACCTCAAGGACCGGTACGATCTCGAAGTCGTCGACATCTACCAGCAGCCCGCGCTCGCGAAGGGCGAGCAGATCATCGCCGCGCCGACGCTGGTCAAGAAACTCCCGCTGCCGATGCGCCGGATCGTGGGCGACATGTCGCTGCGCGCCCGTGTGCTCGTCGGACTCGACCTCCTCCACGGATCGGAGGGTGACGCCATTGACTGACATGCATCACGGCGAAGACACGCAGACGCTCAAGCGCCGGCTGGCGGAGGCCGAGGAGATGCTGCACGCGATCAGGCACGGCGAAGTCGACGCCGTGGTGGTCGAGGACAGAGACGGCAGCCAGGTGTACACGCTGCACAGCGCGGAAGAGCCCTACCGGAATCTGATCGAGCAGATGCAGGAGGGCGCCGTTGTCCTGAGCGGCGACGGCCACATCCTCTACTGCAACATGCGCTTCGCCGCGATCGTCGGCGAACCGCCGGAGAAAGTGGTCGGCAGCCATGCCGGCCGCTTCATCAACGACTCGGACCGCGGTGACTTCGACCGCTTCCTCGCGGCCGGCAGCGGCACCTGCCGAAGCAGCTTCATCGGCTCGGGCTCGGGCGCCGTCGAAGCGAAGCTGTCGGTCACGACAACACGCTCGACGGGCGGAGCACGGCTGAATCTCATCGTGACCGACCTGACCGAGCTGCTGTCCGCGAAGAACAACCATGACCGGGCCGAGCGCGCCAGCCGCAGCAAGGACGAGTTCCTCGCGACGCTGGCGCACGAACTCCGGACACCGATCAGTGCGATCACGAGCGCGATAGACGTGATGGCGTCGCCGGACGCCTCGGGCGAGACCGCGGCCCGGAGCCACCGAATCATCAGGCGGCAGGTCAGCCATATCGCCCATCTCGTCGACGACCTGCTCGACATCGAGCGCGTCGTCGCGGGCAAAGTCCGGCTGCGCCGCCAGCCGATGGATCTCGCCGGGAACGTGGAGCACATCGCCGCGACGTTCCGCAGCGGAGGGGGAAAGGACCGGCAGATCGATGTGATCGCCGAGCCCGTGTGGGCGGAGTGCGACTCTGTCCGGTTCGATCAGGTGCTGATGAACCTGATCGGCAACGCGGTCAAATATACGCCGCCGGGCGGACGCATCCTCGTGACATTACGCCCCGACGCCGGCGATGCGGTGCTGACGATCGAAGACACGGGGGTCGGCATCTCGGCCCGGCTGCTGCCGTTCATCTTCGATATGTTCACGCAAGCCGACCGGACGCTCGACCGCGCCGAGGGCGGCCTCGGCATCGGCTTGACGGTCGTGCGGCGCCTCGTCGAGCTTCACGGAGGCACGGTCACGGCGTCGAGCGAGGGCGAGGGCCACGGCAGCATGTTCACCGTCAGGCTGAAACAGATTCCCGCTGCCGAGCAGCTCACCGGCGAGCCGGTCGCGCGCGATCGCCGTGAGCGCCCGCGCCGCGTCCTGCTGATCGAGGACAACGCGGACGCGAGGGAGATGCTGCGCATGGTGCTCGAGCTGGCCGGGCACATCGTCTACGACGCGCCCGACGGGGTGAAAGGTCTCGAGCTCGTGAACGTCGTGCGACCGGATGTCGGGATCATCGACATCGGGCTGCCGATGATGGATGGCTACGAAGTCGCCAGCCGGATTCGGAAGGAGCGGCACGGCCGCGGGATGCTGCTGCTCGCGTTGTCCGGATACGGTTCGTCCGGCGACGCCAGGCGGTCGCTGGAACATGGATTCGACTATCACATCGTGAAGCCGGTGGATCACGACCGCTTGACGCGCCTGATCACGCAAGGCCTCAGCGCGGCGTAGTCGCGGCCATCCCGCCGCGTGTTGCCGAAGGAACCGTGCCCGTTCATCACGGCTGGCACTGGTACGACGACGCCGACGCCGTCGGTCCGGTCACGTATTTCGGATACGCGGGATACGAACAGAGCGGCAGGCTCTTCTCTCCGGCAGTCACCGTGACCGACATCCCGGGCGCGACGCCGCGCTCGACCCAATCGAACAGCAGCGCGAGACGATCCCACGTGTTGGGTATGGGCGCAACCGCGAGCGTCTTGCCGTCGCCGCTCGTGCCGTAATTCGATCCGCTCAGGCTGTGGCCGGTCTGCGGCATGACGAAGAAACGCGCGAAGCGATCCACCTGCGCGCGTGTCATCCTGTCGATCACCGACTGATAGAAATCGAGCTGCGCTCCCGGAGACGCGAGCGTGTCGTTCGTGCCGATGGCCACGATCATCTTGCCGCCGCGGCGCGCGAACTTGCTGAAGTCCGGACTGGTCGAGTCCAGAATCTCCGAGAGGAACCGCCGCCGTTCGTTGAGCGCGCCGCCCTCGACGTAGTCGAGCGGATTGGCTGTGAGGTCCTGCATCAGAAAGCCGGTCACTCCGAGGACGCCGAGATGCGAGTGCATGGGCGCATCGGCCGCGGCCCCTTCCTGCCCGCGGAATCGTGCCGGGAGGATCAGGCCGCTGCCCGACGGATCGGTGTTCGGCAGCCACATCCCGAACTCGCGGACGCCGTTGGCGAGCGGCGATGCGAACTTGTAGTGGGAATACACGAACTCGAGCGTCGAGATCTGGCCGTCGGTCAGACATGCGTTCCCGCTCGTGTCCGACGGATCGGGATCGACGTTGTCCGGGCAGCGCTTCGCCGCCCACGGGTGGCGATTGGGCGCTCCGCGGCTCAGGTCGAAGATCGCGCGGCAGGCCATGTAGTTGTTCATGATGCCGTCGACCAGGCCGTCGAGCCCGTCACACTGGCGCACGAACTCGGCGCGGATCGCGTTGATCTTGGCCGGCGTCACCCAGTTGGCCGACGGCTTCTCGTGGATGCGAATGAGCTCGGGCGCGAGCATCAGCGACGAGAAGTTCACGATGGGCACGTTGGCCGCGACGCCGTCGTAGTCTGCCGGATAGCGCTGGGCAACCGTCAGCGCCTCTCGGCCGCCCTGCGACGTCCCGATGTAATAGTTGAAGCGCGGCCGCTCGCCGTACATGCGCCGGATCAGCACCATCGCGGCGTCGTGCGTCTTCTTCATCTGCGCGTAGCCGAAGTTGCGGATCGCCTCTTCGTTCAGTCCCCACCCTTGATCGGGCGGCGGCCCGCCGCGGCGGCCGAACGCGGGCAGCTGGTGCCCGGAGTCGCTGCCGTACGTCGCGAAGCCGCGCGAGAGCAGCGACGGTCCGGCGGCGCCGAACTCCCCACCCGTCAGGTTCGGGATGACGCCGTTGATCCCGCCGCCGCCAAGCTGCGCCGCTCGACGGTTCCACGACGCCGGCAGGATCACGCGGAAGTTGATGACACGCGCCGTCGGCGCCGTGTCGACCGGCGCAAAGACGCCATCGATCCGGCAATGCGCGGGCACCGTCCCGGTGGCCGCGACCCACGCCGCCTGAATCGTCACGCTTCGCACCGGCTCGCCGATCGCCGAAGGCGCAATCGTCGCGACAAGCGAAGGCGCCGCGCACTCCGCTTCGGTGACGATTCGGTTTGCGCCAACCGGCGCCGCACGATCCTCTTGAGCGGCGCCGCTACCCGGCATTGCCGTCAGGGCGACAAGGGCGGTGACGACCGTGACGAGATGGTCTCTCATGGGCACGGATGTTACATTAAGGCGATGAAAGCGTTCGCAGCCATTCTGATTTTCGGCGCAGCCGTGGCACTCGCCGCCTCACAGGAGCCCGACGGTCTCAAGCTGCCGCCGGGTTTTCACGCGACGGTGGTCGCGGAGGGACTGGGTCCAATCCGCCATCTCGCCGTCCGCGGCAACGGCAATCTCTACATCTCCACGCCACACAATCAGGATCCGGGCAAGGGCGGCATCATCGCGATCCATCTCGATGCCAACCACCACGCGGATGACATCCGGCACTTCGGCGCGATCGACGGCGGCACCGGCATTCGATTCCACAACGGCCGCCTCTACGCGAGCACGGCGTCAGGTGTGTACCGCTTCACCTTTCATGGCGACGAGCTCGTTCCATCGGGCGAGCCTGAAGCAATCGTCGACGGCATGCCGTCCACGCATCCGGGATTCCTACGTGTGAACCGGCCGATCGCGTTCGACACGAACGGCCATCTGTTCGTGGGGCTCGACGCCTCCGCGAATCTCTGCACGATGCAGACGCAGCCGCCACCCGGACAGCCGCTGCCGACCGCGCCGCCGTCCGGTCTGAACCCGTGCCCCGATCTCGCCACCCGCGCCGGCGTGTGGCGCTTCGACGCCAACAAGGTCGCACAGAAGTTTGCGGCTGACGGCGAGCGATGGGCGACGGGCATCCGCGACATCGATTGCCTCGACTGGTCGCCCGCGGACAGCCACCTCTACGGCATCATGCACGCGCGGGACAACTCGAACCGCCTCTGGCCTGACCTCGTGAGTGCCGAGGACGACAATCACATCGCCGACGAGATGCATCGCATCACGAAGGGGACGGATTTCGGCTGGCCGTACACCTATTTCGACGGCGCTAGAAACCTCCGCTTGATCTCTCCGGAGTACGGCGGCGACGGCAAGCGCTCGCCGACGACCGGTACGTATTCGTCGCCGGTGCTGACGTTCCACTCCCGCCGGCCGGCGCCCGTCGATCTGCTCTTCTATTCCGGCAAAGCGTTTCCGTCCACGTACCGCAACGGCGCATTCATCGTCCTCCACGGCACGCAGCGAAGCGGCTACGACGTCGTTTTTGTCCCCTTCGACCGCAACGGCAAAGCCGGATCGCCCGAGGTGTTTGCCGATGGATTCGCGGGGTTCGATCCGGCCTCGACCAGTCGCGGACCGGCGGCGTACCGGCCGATTGGCATCGCCGAAGGACCCGACGGAGCGCTGTACGTGGGCGACTCTCAGAAAGGTCGCGTGTGGCGGATCGCGTACTCTGGCCGCTAGATGTCAGGCCCAGCCCTCGAGTTTGAATTCCGCATGCGCGTCGAGGTCGGCGCGCCGCTTGACCAGGGCACGTGGGATGGCCGGCGTTGGCGCGTGATCCCTATCGTCGGCGGGACGTTCGAAGGCCCGCGATTCTCGGGCGTGGTTCTGCCCGGCGGCGCGGACTGGCAGTCGGTGCGCGTGACCGACGGCGCCGCTCGCCTCGACGCCCGCTACACGCTGCGGCACGACGACGGCACGCTGGTGACCGTGTTCAATCGCGGAGTGCGGCGGGGGCCGCCTGAGGTTTTGTCGCGGCTCGCGGCCGGCGACGTCGTCGATCCGTCGTTGTACTACTTCCGCGCGACGCCTCGATTCGACGTTCAGGACGGCCCGCACCGATGGCTCGCCGACAACGTGTTTGTCTGCCAGGGGCAGCGACACCCGGACGCGGTCGACCTCAAGATCTTCCGCGTACTCTGACGCGGAACTCCGATCCCGCCGCCTGCAATGAGAACCTGAGGCCCAGCCATTCTTATCGGGAATGCTTCGCGAAGAACGCGAAGATTTCCGCCTGATGCGACCCGATCACGGTGCCGTGATCGCCCCCCGGCACTTCGATGTACTGGTAGTTCTTCATC
>DATNBT010000056.1:0-3007 GCA_035571855.1 Vicinamibacterales bacterium | reverse complement strand
ACGAAGATCAGGTTGTCGAGCTTCTCGCGGGCCGGCAGGGTGATCGCGCCGAGCGATTCCGGCTCGTCGGTCTCGCCGTCGCCGAGGAACGCCCAGACTTTTGCATCGGACTTCGGCTTGAGCCCGCGATCCTCGAGGTAGCGCATGAAGCGCGCCTGGTAGATCGCCATCAGCGGGCTGAGACCCATCGAGACGCTGGGGTAGTCCCAGAAGTTCGGCATCAGCCACGGGTGCGGGTACGACGAGAGGCCGCCGCCGGGCTTCAGCTCGCGCCGGAAGTTTTCGAGATGCGTTTCGTCGATGCGGCCTTCGAGATACGCGCGGGCGTAGATGCCCGGCGCGGCGTGGCCCTGGTAGAACACGACGTCCGAGGCCTGATCGCCGTTCTGCCCGGCGCCGCGGAAGAAGTGATTGAAGCCGACCTCGTAGAGCGTGGCCGCCGACGCGTACGTCGAGATGTGGCCGCCGATGCCCTCTTCGGCCTTGTTCGCCCGCACCACCATCGCCGCCGCGTTCCACCGCACGAAGCTCTTGATGCGGCGTTCGATGTCGGGGCTGCCCGGCATGAGCGCCTGCTCGTCGGCAGGGATGGTGTTGACGTAAGGAGTGTTGGCGGTAAACGGCAGCCTGACGCCGTTCTGCTTGGCGTAGAGCGTCAGCTCCCGGAGCAGACGCGCGACTTTCTGGGGTCCGCCGCTCTGGAGCACGTAGTCGATCGAGTCGAGCCACTCCCGGGTTTCAATCGCGTCGAGCTCGGCGGCGTCCTTCGGGGAGATGTGTCGCACGGACCTGGGATTCCTTTCGAATCCAACTATTGTAACCTTCACCAAGGAGTATCGGCCAATGCGACGCATCCTTATAACCTTCATTTTTGTCGCTTTCCCGCTCGCGGCAGCGCTGGCTGTAGCGACGCCGGGAATCGCCCAGCAGCCGTCGGGCGAACAACCCGCGGTCGCGCTCGCGTCGCTCGACCGCACGGCCGATCCGTGCGTGGACTTCTACCAGTTCGCGTGCGGCGGATGGCAGGCGTCGCATCCGATCCCGTCCGACCGCTCGAACTGGGCGACGTTCGACGAGCTGCAGGACCGCAACGACGCGAAGCTGCACGAGATTCTCGAGAACGCCGCCGCGCATCCGACCGACGACACGCGCAAGATCGGCGATTACTACGCGAGCTGCATGGACGAGACCGGCATCAACGTGAAAGGCGTCGCGCCGCTGCAGCCGATGCTCGACCGCATCCAGACGATGGCGAACAAGTCGGCGCTGCCCGCGGTGCTCGCGACGCTTCACCAGATCGGCACGGCGGGCTTCTTCGGCGTCGGCTCGCGTCCTGACATCGACAATGCCGACGTCACCATGGCGATCGTCGGCCCCGGCGGACTCGGGCTGCCCGATCGCGACTACTACTTCAGGGACGACGCGCGGTCGGTGGAGCTGCGGACGAAGTACGTCGAGCACATCGGGAAGATGTTCGAGCTGCTCGGATCGCCGGCGTCGAATTCCGCGACCGTGATGCGTGTGGAAACCGCTCTGGCGAAACCGCAGCTCGACGTGGTCGCACGCCGCGAGCCGAAGAACGTCAACCACAAGATGACGCTGCGCGACCTGCAGCAGCTCATGCCGAACTTCGCCTGGCGCGACTACCTGAAGGCAATCGGCGCGCCGTCGTTCGAGATGGTCAACGTCACGCAGCCCGAGTACATGAAGGCGCTCGACGGCATGCTGTCCACGCTGCCGCTGGCCGACATCAAGGAGTACCTGCGCTGGCAGCTCGTGCGCGCGAACGCGCCGATGCTGCCGGTCGCGTTCGTGAACGAGAACTTCCGGTTCTACGGGACGATCCTGCGCGGCACGCCCGAGCTGCGTCCGCGCTGGAAGCGCTGCGTCGAGTTCACCGACGGCGATCTCGGCGAGGCGCTCGGCAAGGCGTACGTCGCGCAGAACTTCGGCCCGCAGCAGAAAGCGGACACGCTGGCGATGGTCTCGGCGATCGAAGCCGCGCTGCGCGCGGACATCACCACGCTCACGTGGATGAGCGAGGACACGAAGAAGCAGGCGCTGACGAAGCTCTCGGCCGTCGCGCACAAGATCGGCTACCCCGACAGGTGGCGCGACTACGGCAGGCTCAAGATCGTCCGCGGCGACGCGCTCGGCAACTCGGAGCGCGCGAACACGTTCGATTTCCGCCGCGCCATCGATCGCATCGGCAGGAAGGTGGATCGCAGCGAATGGGGCATGACGCCGCCGACCGTGAACGCGTACTACAACCCGACGGAGAACAACATCAACTTCCCCGCCGGCATCCTCCAGCCGCCGTTCTATTACGGCAACGGCGATCGCGCGACCAACTTCGGCGCGGCCGGCGCCGTCGTCGGCCACGAGCTGACGCACGGGTTCGACGACGCGGGGCGGCATTACGACGCGAAGGGCAACCTGAAGGAATGGTGGAAGCCGGAGGACGCGAAGCGCTTCGAGGAGCGCGCGCAGTGCCTCGTCGACGAATACAACGGCTTCGAGATCGCCGACGCGAAGGTCAACGGCAAGCTGACGCTCGGAGAGAACACCGCGGACAACGGCGGCCTGCGTCTCGCGCTCGCGGCGTACATGGCGACCGCGGCGACGCAGCAGGACCGCACGCGCGACGGCTTCACGCCCGAGCAGCGGCTGTTCATCGGCTTCGCGCAGATCTGGTGCGAGAACGCGCGGCCCGAGGCGCAGCGGCTGCGCGTGCAGACCAATCCGCACTCGCCCGGCAAGTTCCGCGCGAACGGCGCCGTGTCCAACATGCCGGAGTTCGCGAAAGCGTTCTCGTGTAAGGCTGACGCGCCGATGGTGAGACAAAACGCGTGTCGGGTCTGGTGAATTGCGGGATTGCAGAATCGCCGAATGGCAGGATTAAAAGAAGTACACGCGGGGATCATCTCCTGCGAGCGATGTCCACGGCTGCGCAACTACTGCACGCAGATCGGCGTTGAGAAGCGGCGGGCCTATCGCGACGACACGT
>DATNBT010000055.1:0-16097 GCA_035571855.1 Vicinamibacterales bacterium | reverse complement strand
GAAGCTCGGGATCACGCCGGACAAAACCCTGGTCAACATCGATCGCTTCGGCAACACGACGGCCGCGACGATCCCCCTGGCGCTCAACGACGCCGTCTGCGCCGGACGTCTGAAGAAAGGGGACCTGGTGCTGCTGGCGTCGGTCGGCGCCGGATTTACGGTCGGTGCCGTCCTGCTGCGCTGGGGCTTTTAGCCTCCGCCGAGGACTGTATCATTTGTACGATAGCCGTCCGATTGAGTACTTCATGTGCCAACATATGACATGTGATTCATATCGGAGCAGAAATTGGTTACTCAGCATTTTTACTAATGAAACAAGCTGTTGTTGTCGATCTTCCGCTCCAGCGTGTGCTGGGACAGCACAGTATCAATCTGTCATGTCGTATGAAACGGCGTGCTAACTCTGCCTTTATCCAACTGTCCTGCAAGGGTTTGTCGGCATCAATATGACTTGTAAGATCTTGGCCGACACTTTGCTATAGTAGAGGTCGTGAATCTCACCCGACGTGTAACCCGCGCCATCTTTACAGGGCTTGTTGTCCTGGCCGGCGCGAGCTCCGTTGCGGCGCAGACCTACGTTGAAAACGGCGTTCAGGGAGCAGGCAACCAGCCCGTCATCATCACGGTGACGCCGGGTTCCGAGACCGACGTCATCAACACGCTCAAGAAGCACGGGCACACGGTCAAGTCGCAGCTTCCTTCTATTAACGGCCTTTCGACCGACATCAACGGCTCCGATGTTGTGGATCTCGCGCAGCATGGCGCTGTGACGATTACGCGCGATCAGACCGTCCATCTGACGGGCGTGAACTTCGCCACGGTCACGACGAAGTCGATCGATCCGAATCTGCCGCAGGCGAAGAACATCAGCACGCTGCGGCTGTCGCTCGGTCTGGCCGCCGGCGCGCCCGGCAACACCGCGCCCGGCGTCATCAACGGCAAGGGCGTCCGCATCGCCATCATCGACTCCGGCATCGACCTGAGCAACGGCGACTTCGCCGGCCGCGTCCAGAACTGGCACGACTACGTCGCGAACAAGACGGCCGCGTACGACGACCTCGGCCACGGCACGCACGTCGCCGGCCTGATTGCCAGCTCCGGCGTCGCGACCAATTACATGTTCCAGGGCGTGGCGCCCAACGTGACCATCGTCCCGCTGAAGGTGCTCGATGCGCAGGGCTCGAGCACGACGAGCCGCGTGATCCGCGCGATCGACGACGTCGTCTCGGGTCACCTGGCGGACGTCATCAACCTCTCGCTCGGCCACCCGATTACGGCTCCCGCGAAGTTCGACCCGCTCGTTCAGGCGATTGAAAGCGCGGTCCGCGCCGGCATCGTCGTCGTGGTCGCGGCCGGCAACGACGGCGCGAAGTACGGAACGATTAACTCGCCCGGCAATGCACCGTCGGCGATTACGGTCGGCGCCGCCGACGGCAAGCTGACCGTCACGCGCAGCGACGACTACGTCATCGACTTCAGCTCGCGCGGTCCGACGTGGTACGACGGCCTCGCGAAGCCGGACGTCGTCGCCCCGGGCGTGAACCTGTATTCCGACAACGTGCTCGGATCGACGCTCGACACGACCACGCCGGCGACCTGGAAGCAGACGGTCAACGGCGCGAACCTGATTGCGCTGAGCGGCACCAGCATGTCCGCCGCGGTGGCGACCGGCGTCATCGCACTCGAGCTCGACGCGAACACGCATCAGGCCAGCGCGGCGCTCACGCCCAATGCCGCGAAGGCCATTCTCGAATACACGGCTATCAAGCTGTCGAATGCGGACGTGCTCACGCAGGGCGCCGGCCAGGTCAACGGCGGCGGCGCGTCGGTGCTCGCGGGCGCCATCAACACCGCCTCGAAGACGGGCACCTGGTGGCTGGCCTCCGGCGTCACCGGCACGACGGCGATTGGCGGCTCGACGCTGGCCTGGTCGCAGAACATCATCTGGGGCACGAGCCTCATCGGCGGCCGGTTCGTCTACTACAACAACCTCGCGTGGGACGACAACATCATCTGGGGCACGGGCACCGTGAAGGGCTCGTCGCTCGTCGGGTCCAGGCGGATCAAGCTGAATGGCAGGTCCGCAGACAACATCATCTGGGGCACCGACTTCCAGTTGCTCAAGAAGAACGTCGTGTTCGGCGCAGATGACGACAACATCATCTGGGGCACGTCGGCGAACCTCGCGCAGTTCCGCGTGGTGGGCGAGCGCATCGGCAACCACATCGTGTGGGACAACGCCGACGGCGACAACATCATCTGGGGAACGCTCGACGACGACAACATCATCTGGGGAACCGATGATGGCGACAACATCATCTGGGGCACCTGGGCGAAGGACGACGACAACATCATCTGGGGCACGACGGGTGATGACAACATCATCTGGGGCACGTCGTCGGCCGATGACAACATCATCTGGGGCACGTCGGCCGCGCTGAACAAGCTGATCGCGAAGAAGAACTCGCTGCAGATCACGTTCGCGACCGACGACACCGACAACATCATCTGGGGCACGGCCGCCGGCGACAACATCATCTGGGGAACCTCGGACGACAACATCATCTGGGGCACGGACGGCGGCGACAACATCATCTGGGGAACCGCGGACCTCGATAACATCATCTGGGGCACCGCGAATACGCTGGACAACATCATCTGGGGCACTTCAGTGAAGGGGGGCAAGTAGTCATGAGCCTCTCCATTCACGAGATGACGATGTTCACCACCCCGGTTCCGGCGCCGACCTCGCGCATCGACTGGCGCGGCGGTCTGCCGATGCTCACCGGCAAGATCGTCCAGCTTCGCGAACTGCGCGCCAGCGACGCGAAGGACCTCCTCGCCGCGCTCGGCACGGCCGAAGTGACGAAGCTCATTTCGCCGCCGCCGCCGACGGTCGAAGGCTTCGAGAAGTTCATCGCGTGGACGATCCGCCAGCGCGAAGCGGGCAAGGCGATCGCCTACGGCGTCACGCTGCGCGGCTCGGATACGGTCATCGGCCTTTTCCAGGTCCGTTCGGTGTCGAACCGGTTCGACATCGCCGAATGGGGATTCGCGGTCGGCTCCGATTACTGGGGCACGGGGATCTTCATGGACGGCGCGCAGCTGGTGCTCGACTTCTCGTTCGACGTCCTCGGCGTGCGCCGCATGGAAGCCAAGGCCGCCGTGAAGAACGGCCGCGGCAACGGCGCGCTGCAGAAGCTCGGCGCCGTCCAGGAAGCGGTCCTCCGCCGCTCGTTCCTCCGGAACGGCGTCTACATGGACCAGGGATACTGGGCGATCCTCGCGACCGGCTGGCGCGAAATTCGCGCGGTTCGCACGGCCCGCGTCATCCACTAGAAGAGACGGCCGCGATAACATGACTCGCGGATGAATGTCCGCGAGTTTTTTTTTGACCTTCCCGCCGAACTGATCGCGCAGGACCCTCCGGCTATCCGCGGCACTTCGCGGCTGCTGCATCTCGACAGACTCACCGGCGCGCGCACCCACACGACCGTCGACCATCTCGCGGAGTATCTCGACCCCGGCGACGTCGTCGTCGTGAACAACACACGCGTCTTCCCCGCGCGGTTGCTCGGACGCCGTGTCCCGACCGGCGGCGCCGTCGAGTGTTTCCTCGTTCGTGGCCTCGATGAAGGCGCGGCCGTCCCGAGCCCGACGGATCAGACGTGGCTGGCGTTGATGCATCCGGGCCGGAAGCTCGCGCCCGGCGCGCGCGTCGTGTTCGACGACGTGAATGGCGCCGCGCTTCATGGTGAGGTGCTGGAACGGCATTTTCACGGACGCCGGACGATTCGCCTGTGGACCGAAGACGGCCGGTCCGTCCATGAGGTCGTCGACGCGATCGGCCATGTGCCGCTGCCGCCCTACATCAGGCGCGACGACCGCGCCGACGATCGCGATCGCTATCAGACGGTGTTCGCGCGCGAACGCGGGTCCATCGCGGCGCCGACGGCGGGCCTGCACTTCACGCCGGAGATCCTGGCGTCGCTCGCGTCTCGCGGCGTCAGCCTCGCGCAGCTGACGCTGCACGTCGGCTACGGGACATTCCAGCCGGTGCGTGTCGAGCGCGTCGAGGATCATCGCCTCGAGTCCGAACACTACGAGGTGTCGCGCGAGGCCGCGGACGCCATCGAAACGGCGAGGACCGCGGGCCGCCGCGTCGTGGCCGTCGGCACGACGACGACGAGGACGCTCGAGGCGGTGGCGCGGGCACACGGCGGCCGGGTCGTGCCAGCGGCGGCCGAGACGGACCTGTTCATCTATCCCGGGTTCGAGTTCCGCGTCGTGACGGGACTGCTGACGAACTTCCACCTGCCGGCATCGTCGCTCATCATGCTCGTGGCGGCGTTCGGCGGCAAAGACGGCGTCATGGCCGCTTACGCGGATGCGATCGCGGCTCGCTATCGTTTCTACAGCTATGGCGACGCCATGCTCATTACCTGATAAAATCTCGGTTTCCCCCTGCCGGGGTAGCTCAGTTGGTGAGAGCACGCGTCTCATAAGCGCGGGGTCGACGGTTCGAATCCGTCCCCCGGCACCCTTAATCGGTGAAACCCGGGCAGGAAAGGCAGGAGAGGCAGGAACGTTTTCTTCCCGCCGATCCCGCCTATCCCGCCCTTCCAGCCTTCATGCTGCTTGATATCGTTCGGCGCACCATCCGGCGGCACTCCCTCGCCACTCCCGGCACGCGCCTCGTCGTCGCGCTGTCTGGTGGGGGCGACTCGATGGCGCTCGCGCATGCGCTGCGCGAGCTCGCCGCCGCCGGCGAGCTGATCGTTGCCGGGATCGCCCACTTCAACCACCAGCTCCGCGACGCGGCGGATGCCGACGAGGAATTCTGCCGCGCGACGGCCGCGGCGTTCTCCTGGCCGTTCGTGGCCGGCCGCGAAGACGTCCGGGCGCGCGCGAAGGCCGAGCGGCGCTCGCTCGAGGACGCCGGCCGTACGGCGCGGCACGCGTTCTTCGAACGGGCCCGCCTGGAGCTGTCCGCCGACGCCGTCGCGCTTGGACACACGCGCGACGATCAGGCGGAGACGTTTCTCCTGCGGCTTCTCCGCGGCGCCGGACCGCGCGGTCTCGCGGCGATGCATCCACGCAACGGCGCGGTGATTCGTCCGCTGCTCGACTGCCGGCGCGACGAACTGCGCGCGTATCTCGACGAACGGGGCGTCACGTTCGTGGAAGACGAAACGAACCGCGACGGATCGATTCCGCGCAACCGCGTGCGCGCGGAGCTGCTGCCGCTGCTCGAATCCCGCTTCAACCCGTCCGTCGTCGATGCGCTGGCCCACCAGGCCGAGCTTGCACGAGACGAGTGGACGTGGATGATCGAAGAAGTCAGAAGTAAGAACTTGGAAGTAAGAAGTACGGACGAGTTGCTGCGCGAGCCCCGTGCGCTGCGGCGGCTCGCGCTGTGGCGCGCGATGAACGAGGCGGCGGGGGGGCGGACCGTGTCGTTCGAGCACGTCGAAGCCGCGCTCGAGCTGCTCGAGCGCGAGGGCGGTGACGGCTCCCTCGACGCGCCGGGACACGTCGTGGAACGTCGCGGCGATCGTGTCGTCTTAAGAAAAGGGCGGTCCGGTGACGGCATGCCGCCCGCACCAGACTTTTTCCGTTATCCGCTGTCTATCCCTGGAGAGGTCGCTCTCCCCGGACAAGGCGTCGTCCTCTCGGCAGAGCTCCGGCCGGCCGCCGGCGCGGTCGTGCGAAACCGCGCAACCGCCGTCGTGGCCGCCGACGGGTGGCAGCCGCCGCTCGCTGTGCGGTTCCGGCAGCCCGGCGACCGGTTCCGGCCGTTCGGCCTGCGGGGCCGGAAGAAGCTGCAGGACTTTCTGGTGGACCGGAAAGTGGCGCGCGCGGACCGCGATCGCGTGCCGCTCGTGGTGGACGAAAACGACCGCATTTTGTGGGTCGCCGGGCACGAAATCGACGAGGCGTTTCGGGTGACCGACGCCTCGCGGGCCGTGCTAATCTTGACTCTCAGACAGGTGTAGCAAGTGTCTGTCCGGGCTGTATTTGGAGGTTGTGCGTGAACTCGACGTTGAAGAGTTTGTTGTTCTGGACGGTGCTCTTCGTCATTGGCGTCCTCATCTGGAACGTGTCGACGAAGTTCCAGCGGCCGGAACGCCGTGTGAGTTTCAGCGAGTTCATGTCGTGGGTCGACTCCGGCAGCGTCGCGCGCGTCGAGATCGTCGGGCAGGACATCACCGGCGTCACGAAGGCGAACGAGCAGTTCCACGCGTACGTGCCGACGCAGTACGAAGGCCTCGCCAACAAGCTGATGTCGAGCAACGTCCAGGTGAGCGCGAAAGAACCGACGGCCAGCCCGTGGGCGTCGCTGCTGCTCGGATGGGCGCCGACCTTGCTCATCGTCGGTTTCTGGCTGTTCTTCATGCGCCAGATGCAGAGCGGCGGCAACAAGGCGCTGAGTTTCGGCAAGAGCAAGGCGAAGCTGTCGTCGAGTTCGCAGAAGAAGGTGACGTTCAAAGACGTCGCGGGCGTCGACGAAGCGAAAGAAGAGCTGCAGGAAATCATCGAGTTCCTCAAGGAGCCTCAGAAATTCCAGAAGCTCGGCGGACGCATTCCCAAGGGCGTGCTGCTGATGGGGCCTCCCGGAACGGGCAAGACGCTGCTCGCACGCGCGGTCGCCGGCGAAGCCAACGTTCCGTTCTTCTCGATCTCCGGTTCTGACTTCGTCGAGATGTTCGTCGGCGTCGGCGCGAGCCGCGTCCGCGATCTTTTCGAGCAGGGCAAGAAGAACGCGCCCTGCATCGTGTTCATCGACGAAATCGACGCGGTCGGCCGTCACCGCGGCGCCGGCCTCGGCGGCGGCCACGACGAGCGCGAGCAGACGCTCAACCAGCTGCTCGTCGAGATGGACGGCTTCGAGAGCAACGAGGGCGTGATCCTCGTCGCGGCGACCAACCGCCCCGACGTCCTCGACCCGGCGCTCCTCCGTCCCGGCCGCTTCGACCGCCGCATCGTGGTCAACCGTCCCGACGTGAAGGGCCGCGAAGGCATCCTCTCGGTCCACACGCGCAAGATTCCGATGTCCGACGACGTCGAGCTGCCGACGATCGCACGCGGCACGGCGGGCTTCTCGGGCGCCGATCTCGCCAACCTGGTGAACGAGGCGGCGCTCAACGCCGCGCGCTACAACCAGAAGACGGTGCGGATGTACGACTTCGAGTTCGCGAAGGACAAGGTCCTGATGGGATCCGAGCGCCGCTCGATGATCATCAGCGACGCCGAAAAGCGCGTCACCGCGATCCACGAAGCCGGCCACGCGCTGCTCACCGTGGTGCTGCCGCACGCCGATCCGATCCACAAGGTGACGATCATCCCGCGCGGCATGGCGCTCGGCCTGACGCAGCAGCTGCCGGCCGACGAAAAGCACAACTACTCGCGCGACTACCTGAACGATCAGATCGCGATTCTCCTGGGCGGCCGCATCGCCGAGCAGATCACGATGGACAGCCTCACGACCGGCGCCGGCAACGACCTCGAGCGCGCGACCGAGATGGCGCGCCGCATGGTCTGCGAGTGGGGCATGTCCGATGCGATGGGCCCGCTCACGTTCGGCAAGAAGGAAGAGCAGATCTTCCTCGGCCGCGAGATCGCGCAGCACCAGGACTACAGCGAAGACACGGCGCTCCGGATCGATCAGGAAGTGAAGCGCTTCGTGACCTCCGCGTACGACCGGGCATTCGCGCTCCTCACGGAGAACAAGGCCGTCCTCGTCAAGATGGCCGACGAACTGCTCGCGCGCGAGGTGCTCGACGCCGAACAGGTCAAGCGCATTGTCGCCGGCCTGCCGCTCGAAGACGTGGCGCCGGCCGCGCCGCGCGCCGCCGCCTCGCACGTCGAAGAAGACGAGGCCAAGCCGCAGAAGAAAGAGCGCGCGCCGATCGTTCCCGCGCTCAACAAGCCACTCCCGCAGGAGTGATCGCGAAGTCTCCAGTTTCCAGTCTCCAGTCATCAGTCCCGACATAGACTGCGGCTGGCGACTGGCGACCGGAGACTGGTGACTACAGCTTTTCCACATCGAAGCACTTACCGCCTTCCACTCCCGGGCGGTGGTGTGCTTGAACTCGGCCTCCGGCCCCTCGTGATGGGAATCCTGAACATCACCCCAGACTCCTTCGCCGAATCCGGACCGATCGATCCGCGCGCGGGCGTCGATCGCGCGCTCGCCATGGAAGCCGACGGCGCCGATCTGATCGACGTCGGCGGCGAGTCGACGCGTCCCGGTGCCGATCCCGTGGACGCGAAGACCGAGCTCGAACGGATCCTTCCCGTGCTCGACGCCCTTCGCGGCCGGTTGAAGATCCCCGTGTCGATCGACACCTACAAGGCGGGCGTGGCCGACGCCGCGATCGACGCCGGCGCGCAGATGGTCAACGACGTCAGCGGCCTTCTGTACGAGCCGGCGCTGGCGGCCGTCGTCGCGCGGCGGCGGGTGCCGGTGATCCTCATGCACACGCGCGGGCGCTCGAAGGACATGTACGGCAAGGCTGAATACGCCGATGTCACCGGCGACGTCGTGCGCGAGCTGCAGGAGCGGGTGGACGCCGCCACGCGCGCGGGCATTCCACGGGAGGCGATTGTCGTCGACCCGGGCCTGGGGTTTGCCAAACGCGCGCCGCAT
Source organism: Vicinamibacterales bacterium (assembly GCA_035571855.1). GTDB lineage: Bacteria > Acidobacteriota > Vicinamibacteria > Vicinamibacterales > CAVVIG01 > DATNBT01. Next base: position 7,447 of record DATNBT010000055.1, on the reverse strand, counting down.
AGTTATGGTGTGCTGGCGCGGCTGCCGGAGATTGCCGCCGCGCTTTCGCTGCCGATGCTCGTCGGCCCCTCGCGGAAGTCCTTCCTGCGAGAGGCCGCCCTTGGCGCCGACGCGCCCGGGCGTGACTGGGCGACGGCCGCGGCGGTGACGGCTGCCGTCCTCGGCGGCGCCCACATCGTCCGTGTGCACGCCGTCGGTCCGATGGCACAAGTCGTGCGAGCCGCTGAAGCGATTTATCAGGCCCGATGCCAAACGCGCTGACCGCCCTGTTTCGCCGCGCCCCGATCGGCTGGTGGGATCTCGCCGACATCCTCGTGGTGTCGATCCTCATCTACGAAGTCCTGAAGCTCATTCGCGGCACGCGCGCGGTGCAGATGGCGGTCGGCACGGGCCTGCTCGCCGCGATTTTCTACGGGTCGCGCTTCCTGCGCCTGGACACCGTCAACTGGCTGGTGCGCACCTTCCTCGGCTCGATCGTCTTCGCGATCATCGTGCTCTTCCAGGCCGACATCCGCCGCGCGCTCGCGCATCTGGGCCGCGCGCCGTTCTTCCGCCTGTTCGCGAAGGAAGAATCGCGGGAGGAATCGATCGAGGAGCTCGTCGTCGCGGCCGGCATGCTGTCGCAGCAGAAGATCGGCGCGATCGTCGCCATCGAGCGCCAGGTCGGCATGCGCAACTACATCGACGGCGGCATCGCGCTCGACGCGGTGCTGACGTACGACCTGCTGCTCTCGATCTTCCAGCTCAGGTCGCCGCTGCACGACGGCGCCGTGATCGTCCAGAACGATCGCGTCGCGGCCGCGGCGTGCTTTCTTCCGCTCACGATTAACCCGCGCCTGAGCAAAGAGCTCGGCTCGCGCCATCGCGCCGCGATCGGCCTCACCGAAGAAAACGACGCCGTCGCGATCGTGGTGTCGGAGGAAACGGGCATCATCTCCGTCGTCGTCGACGGCCAGATCGAGCGCGGCTTCGACGCCGACACGCTGCGCGCGCGCCTCCGGTCGCTGATTCTCCACCGCCGCGCGCCCGCGGCGCCGCAGGAAACGAGGCCGCAGCTGACATGAAGGTGCTGTGGCCGTTCCGCAACTTCGGGCTCAAGCTGCTGTCGCTCGCGATCGGCGTGATGCTGTGGATGTCCGTGTCCGGCGAAGAGATGGTGGAACGCGGACTGCGCGCGCCGCTGGAGCTCCAGCAGTTTCCGCAGGGACTCGAGATCATGGGCGAGGCGCCGTCGACCGTCGACGTCCGCGTGCGCGGCACCGCGAGCGCGCTCAGCCGCGTGAACGGCGGAGACATCGTCGCGGTGCTCGATCTCCATGCCGTGCGTCCCGGCAACCGTCTGTTCGCGATGACGCCGGAGCAGGTGCGCTCGCCGTACGGCATCGAGGTCGTGCAGGTGACGCCGTCGACGATTGCGCTGGCGCTCGAGAACTCGCTGACGCGCCAGGTGCCGGTCGCGCCGTCGGTCGAGGGCATGCCGGCGGCCGGCTACGTCGTCGTCGGCAAACCCGTCGTCACGCCGGACAAAGTCGACGTCGTCGGACCCGAGACGGCCGTCAAACGCGCCGGCGAGGCCGTCACTGAAACGATCTCCGTTGCCGGCCTGCACGATTCGCTGAGCGAGGACGTCACGGTCGGTCTGCTCGATCCGTCGCTGCGTCTCGCGGGCCAGCGGACCGTGCACGTGTCGCTGAAGATCGCGCCGGGACCGATGGAGCGCACGATTCGCGGCCTGCCGGTGCGGCTCAGAAATCTCGGCCCGCGACTGTCGGCGCAGGCGGTGCCGGCCATCGTCGATATCGGCGTCCGCGGCAGCCGCGACGTCATCGCCCGGGTCGGCGCCGAAGATCTCGACGCGTACGTCGACGTCAACGGCCTCGGCGAAGGCGAGTACATGCTGGCCGTGCACGCCGACACTCCGGAGCGCGCCGGCATCACGCGCGTCGAGCCATCCACCGTCCAGGTGCGGATCACCAGTGGCAAAAACTGAGCGGCTGTTCGGCACCGACGGCGTTCGCGGAAAAGCCGGCCACTATCCACTCGATCATCCGACGGTGCGGCGGCTCGGCGCGGCCGTCGTCCGCGCGCTGCCTCACGGCACGGCGTCTCCACGCATTCTCGTCGGACGCGACACGCGCGAGTCCGGCGCGTGGATCGAAGCCGAGCTCGCGCACGGCGCGGCCGGGGAAGGGGCGCTCGTGACGAGCGCCGGCGTCGTGCCCACGCCCGCGATCGCGTATCTCACGCGCCTCGGCGGCTACGACCTCGGCATCGTCATCTCGGCCTCGCACAATCCGTTCGAAGACAACGGCATCAAGGTGTTCTCGGGAAAGGGCGAGAAGTTCACCGAGGACGTCGAACGGCACGTCGAGACGATCATCGCCGACACGTCGTGGCGGACGCCGGACGGCGAGCCGCGGGCCGTGACGTCGACGCAGCGCGTCGAACCGTATCTCAACCACCTTCGCGTCGTCTTTCCCGAGGTCGCGTCGCTCGGTCCGTTCAGGCTCGCCATCGACTGCGCCAACGGCGCGACGACGACGGTGGCGCCGACGCTGTTCATGGGCCTCGGCGCGGAGACCGTGATCGTCGGGGACGAGCCGGACGGCCACAACATCAATCTGAATTGCGGCTCGACGCACCCGGAGCTGCTCGCGAAGACGGTCGTCGAGCGCGAATGCGACATGGGCGTCGCGTTCGACGGCGACGGCGACCGCGCGATTTTCGTCGACCATCGCGGGGACGTCGTCAACGGCGATGCGGTTCTGCTGATGTGCGCGCGGCAGCTGCAGCGTGAAGGCCGGCTCAATGGCGACACGATTGTCGCGACCGTGATGAGCAACATCGGTCTCGAGATCGCCTGCCGCGAGTCCGGTATCGAGATGGTGCGCACCGCGGTCGGCGACAAGTACGTGATGGAGGAGATGCTGAAGCGCGGCGCCACGCTCGGCGGCGAGCAGTCGGGCCACGTGATCTTTTCGGACTATCTCTACACGGGCGACGGGCTGTGCACCGCGCTGAACGTGCTTCGCACGCTCGCGATGACGCAGCGCTCGCTGGCCGATCTCGCGTCGGACCTGACGAACTACCCGCAGGTGCTGCTGAACGTGCGCGTTCGCGAGAAAATCGATCTGAAGACGGTGCCGGCCGTCGCCCAGGCCATCGACCGCGTCGAACAGCGCGTCGCGGGACAGGGACGCGTGCTCATCCGGTACTCCGGTACGGAGCCGTTGCTGCGCGTGATGCTCGAAGGCAAAGATCAGAACGAGATTCGCGCATGGGGCCAGGAGATTGTCGACACGGTGCAGGCGCACTTGGGCATCTGATCATCTGGGCATCTGATCATCTGGTCATCTGGTCATCTGATTACTTAAATGCCAAATTGACCAGATGCCCACTTGCCACAATTCATGATCTGTCTTTCAGTCAACGTCAATAAAATCGCCACGCTTCGCAACTCGCGCGGCGGACACTTCCCGCGCGTGACCGACGCCGTCGCGGTCTGCCTCAACGCCGGCGTGCACGGCATCACCGTCCATCCGCGCGGCGACCGGCGGCACATCACGCCCGACGACGTGTACGACGTGAAGAAGATCCTCGCCGTGCACAAGCCGCACGTCGAGTTCAACATCGAAGGCGATCCGCGTCCGGACTTCCTGGAGCTCGTGGAGGCCGTGCGCCCCGATCAATGCACGCTCGTGCCCGTCGCGCCCGGGGAGATCACCAGCCAGGCGGGATGGCAGCCCGGTCCGCAGACCGCGGCGGTGGCCGACGTCGTGTCGATGCTCAAGGCCCGCGGCATCCGCGTCAGCCTGTTCGTCGATCCGCAGGAGGCGCCGATTCGGTGGGCGGCGTCGACCGGCGCCGAACGCATCGAGCTCTACACGGAGCCGTTCGCGCGCGCGTACGAGCGCGGCGTCGATGCGGCGCGCGAGTCGTTCAGGGCCTACGCCGACGCCGCCCGTCTGGCGCACTCGCTCGGGCTCGGGATCAACGCGGGCCATGACCTCGATCTCGACAACCTGACGATCTTCCGCCAGCTTCCGCACCTCGCCGAGGTGTCGATCGGCCACGCGATTGTCTCGCGTGCCGTGTTCGCCGGCCTCGAGGCCGTCGTCCGTGAGTACCTCGCCGTACTGGCGGACGCTTGATATGATTCAATGTCCGGCTCGAGCCGGACACTACCAGTGACCTCTCCGGATGAAATCTGATTCTGTTGCGTTCGGCGTTGCAGGAATTGCCTTCGGCCTGATTGCCGGCTGGATCATCGGCACCGAGCAGGCGAAGCCTGCCGCCCCCGCGGCGGCCGCGGCGCAGACGACGCAGTCGTCGGGCGCGGCCTCCGGCTCCTCGAACACCCGCGCGCAGCTTGTCGACGACAACAAGGTGAACGCGCTCAAGGCGGTCGCCGGGAAGAGCCCGAACGATCCGAAGCCCCGCATCGAGCTCGGCAACCTCTATTTCGACGCCGAGCGGTACGACGACGCGATTACGTGGTACGAGCAGGCGGTGAAGCTCTCGCCGAAGGACGAGAATCTCAGCACCGACCTCGGCGTCTGCTACTACTACACGAACCAGCCGGACAAGGCGCTCGCGCGGTTCGACGCGTCGCTCAAGATCAACCCGAAGCACACCAAGACGCTGCTCAACCTCGGCATCGTCCTCGCGTTCGGCAAGCAGGATCTCGCCGGCGCGACCAAAGCGTGGGAGCAGGTGATCGCGATCGATCCGAACGGTCCGGAAGGGCAGGCTGCCAAGCGAGCGCTGGACACGTTGAAGTCCGCGCACGCGGCGGTGGGTGGTCCGAAGGCGCCGTAGCCATGCTGGGCTTCGTCCTCGACGTCGTCTTCACCGTCGTCGCGATTCGCGCGATCTGGCGGCTGCTGCAGGGGATCATGGCCGGCATGTCGGGCGACGCGAGCGACTCGCGGCGCGGCGAGCGATCGGCGCCGCCGGCGCAGGGTGTTCAGATGGTCAAGGATCCGATGTGCGGCACGTACGTCATTCCCGAACGCGCGCTGTCGGCGAGCGTCGGCCGCGAGACGGTGTACTTCTGTTCCGCCGCGTGCCGCGATAAGTTCAGAGCCAGGACCGCATGAGCGTCGAGACACTGCGCGCGGACATCGTCGAGGTCGGCCGGCGGATGTACGCGCGCGGCTACACCGCGAGCAACGACGGCAACATCAGCGTGCGCATCGGTCCGGACCGCCTCCTGATGACGCCGAAGAGCGTCTGCAAGGGATTCATGACGCCGGACATGATGTGCGTCACGGATCTCGACGGGAAGAAGATCGCCGGCGATCGCGATCCCTCGTCCGAGGCGCTGATGCACCTCGAGGTCTATCGCCAGCGGCCGGACGTGAACGCCGTCGTCCACGCGCATCCGCCGATCGCGACGGGATTCGCCGTCGCCGGCATCCCGCTCGATCGCGCGGTGCTCGCCGAGGTGCTGACGACGCTCGGCAGTATCCCGCTCGCGGAGTACGCGACGCCGTCGACGTCGGAGCTGCCGGAGGCCATCCGCAGGTACATTCGCGCGCACGACGGCATGCTGCTCGCGAACCACGGCGCGCTGACGGTGGGCGCCGACCTCTTCGGCGCGTATTACAAGATGGAGACGATCGAGCACTTCGCCCACATCAGCCTCGTGGCGCGGCTGCTCGGGCGCGAGAACCTCATCTCGCGCGAAGAAGTGACGCGCCTTCAGGGGCTCCGCGACACCTACGGCATCAAAGCCCCGGCGCCGATCTGCGCCGATCCCGTGGACGATCCGACGTGCCAGACGGTCCAGGCGCCCGAGGGCGGCGGCGGCCAGCGTCTGATTCCCGACGTGATTTCGACGGGACCGGGGCGTGTTCCTCCGTCGGACGACGCGGAAATTCGGTTAACATACCGCGAGCTCTCCGCATTAATAGAAGACGCGATCAGGAATCTGCGCTGACTTTCGTAGCGTCCGCCTTCAGGCGGACGATCAAGGAGACGTAATGGGCGAGGCACTCGGGATGGTCGAAACGAAAGGCCTGGTCGCGATGATCGAGGCCGCCGACGCAATGGTCAAGGCCGCGAAGGTGACGCTCGTCGGCTGGGAGAAGATCGGCGCCGGCTACGTGACGGCCATCGTGCGCGGCGACGTCGCCGCCGTCAAAGCGGCCACCGACGCCGGCGCGGCCGCGGCCCGCCGCGTGGGCGAGCTCGTCTCGGTCCACGTCATCCCGCGTCCGCACGCGAACCTCGAAGACGCGCTGCCCATCGGCAAAGCGACGAAAGCTTAGGGGCCAAGGGGCTGGGGCCTAGGGGCTAGCGTGCTACTCGCAAAGGTCGTGGGGACCGTCGTCGCGACGCGCAAAGACCCGCGGCTCGTCAGCAACAAGCTGCTCATCGCGCGGCCGATGGATCCCCGCGGCAAGGCCGAAGGCAGCTATCTCGTCGCCGTCGACACCGTGGACGCGGGCGTCGGCGAAACCGTGCTCATCGTCTCCGGCAGTTCCGCGCGCATGGCGTCCGGCATGAAAGACTGCCCGGTCGACGCCGCCATCGTCGGCATCATCGATACCATCGAACTCCAGGAATCCTGATGCACCTCGCACGGGTAGTCGGGGATGTCGTCGTGACCCGCAAAGACGAAAACCTGACGGGGTTGAAGCTCCTGATCATTCAGCCGCTGACGCCGCAGCGTGAGGCCGCCGGCCGCACGCTGATCGCGGTCGATTCGGTCGGCGCGGGCGTCGGCGAGGAAGTCTTCTTCGTGCGCGGCAAGGAAGCGAGCTTTCCCTTTTATCCCGTCGAAGCCCCCGTCGACGCCGGCATCGTCGGCATCGTCGATCACTGGCATGTGGAAGCCGCCCCCGCGAAGGGTAGTACAGGCCTTTAGGCCTGTCAGCGCATGACGATCGGCAAAGTGATCGGCACGGTGGTCTCGACGCAGAAGAACCGCAAGTTCGAGGGCGCCAAGCTCCTGCTCGTCCAGCCGCTGAATCCCGACGACACGCCGCGCGGGACGGCCCTGCTGGCGGTGGACGGCGTCGGCGCGGGCGTGAACGAACGAGTGCTGGTGGTGCTCGAAGGCCGCGCGGCGGGCGAGGCGCTTGGAAAAAAGGCGGCGCCTGTGGACGCCGCCATCGTTGGTATCATCGATCACATCGACTTCGATGCAAGTCTCTGAACAGGAACTCCGGCAGCTCGTGAGGGACGCCATTGCGAGGCACGCCTCGCAGCCAGCGGTTCAATCGTCGTCTGTCCCGCAGATGTCTTTCGGACGATTTCTCACGCTCGCTCCAACCGAAGACGGGCAGTGCGTGATCGAGCCGGCCGTTCGCTGTAATCACTGCGGGTACTGCCAGTCATACGGGCACTGACACGTCCTTGGCGCTTCGTTCTTGGTTCCTGGTCCGTTCTTAGTACCAGGTTCTCAGTCCGCAGTCACAATGCCTCTGCGAATCAGATCTGA
>DATNBT010000054.1:0-8290 GCA_035571855.1 Vicinamibacterales bacterium | reverse complement strand
AGCTGAGCCTGCCGCCGGTGAAGATTCACTGTTCGGTGCTCGCCGAGGATGCGATCAAAGCGGCGATCGCGGACTACAAGAAGAAGCAGGGCAAGGAGAAGTCGGCGGACACCCACGCCCAGCCGACGGCGTAATGATTCAGATTTCAGAGACCGCCGCGCACAAGATCCGCACGCTGATGGCCAAGCAGGGCATCGACGAGGGCGGACTGCGCGTCGGCGTCAAGGGCGGCGGCTGCTCGGGGCTGAGCTACACGTTCGCGTGGGAAAAGGCCGCGCGAACGGGCGACGAGGTGTTCGAAGGCCCCGAGGGCGCCAAGATCTACGTGGACCGGAAGAGCCTGCTGTTTTTGAACGGGACCGTGCTCGATTACGACACGAATCTCATCTCGAAGGGATTCGTCTTCAACAACCCGAACGCGAAGTCCACCTGCGGCTGCGGCAGTTCCTTCGGGGCGTAACGAGGTCGAGGTGACCTCTCCTGCGCCGGCCATTCCCCGCAACGCCGACTATTTCTCATTCCTCGGGCTGCCGCGCAAACTGATGATCAGCGGCGACGATCTCGAGCAGCGTTTTCGCGGCCTCAGCCGGCAGTACCATCCCGATTACTTCTACAACGCGCCTCCGGCCGAGCGCCGTATGAGTCTCGAGCGGTCGTCGTATCTGAACGACGCCTATCGCACGCTGAAGAATCCGATCGCGCGCCTCGAATACCTGCTGCAGCTCGAAGGATTCGCCGCGAAGAGCCCGGAAGAAGCCTCCAAGCAGGTGCCGCCGGATCTTCTCGAAGAAGTGTTCTCGCTGAACGAAGAGCTCGACGAGATCCGCGACATGCGCGCGGGCGGCGCCGAGCCCGCCCAGATCGCCGCGCGGCTCGAACAGGCGCGCGGTCCGATCGACGCGAAGCGCGCGGCGCACGAATCACAGCTCGAGCAGTTGTTTGCCCGGTGGGACGCGCTGCTGGACCGTGACGCGCCGCCCGCGGAGCGGACGCCCGTGCTCGAAGCGCTGCGCGCACGCGTCCTCGAACGCAACTACATCAGCAACCTGCTCGCCGGCATCGAGAAGGAGATGAGCGCGTGAGCAAGGTCGTGGGGATCGATCTCGGGACGACGAACTCGCTCGTGGCATTCGTGAAGGACGGCGCCCCCGTGGTGATCCGCGACCGCAGCGGCGACGGCCTCGTGCCGTCCGTGGTGAACGCCGGCGAAGACGGGACCGTCTACGTCGGCCGCGAAGCGCAGCGCCGGCTGCTGACCGATCCGTCGCACACGGTGTATTCCGTCAAGCGCTTCATGGGCAAAGGCCTCGACGACGTGAAAGGCGAGGCGAGCCTGCTGCCGTTCCGCGTCGCCGGCGACGCCGGGGGCATCGTGAAGATCGGCCTCGGCAGCCGGGAATTCACGCCGCCCGAGATCTCCGCGTTCATCCTGCGCGAGCTCAAACACCGCGCCGAAGCGTTCTTCGCCGCGCAGGGCGAAGTCGACAACGAAGTCGATCGCGCCGTCATCACGGTGCCGGCGTACTTCAACGACGCGCAGCGGACCGCCACACGCGACGCCGGGAAGATCGCGGGGCTCGACGTGATGCGCATCATCAACGAGCCCACCGCGGCATCGCTCGCGTACGGCCTCGATAAGCGTCACACCGGCCTCATCGCCGTCTACGACCTCGGCGGCGGCACCTTCGACATCTCGATTCTCCGCGTCGAGGACGGCGTCTTCCAGGTGCTCTCGACCGGCGGTGACACGCACCTCGGCGGCGATGACATCGACCTGCTGCTGATGCACAAGGTGCTCGCCGAAACCGGCTGGTCGCAGTCGGCAGAAAAAGTGCAGGAGATCCGCAAGGCCGTGATTCAGGCGAAGTGGGATCTCTCGGACCGCGAAGAGACGACGCTCAACGGCAAGCGGTTTACGCGCGCCGAGTTCGAAGCGATGATCCGGCCGATCGTCGACCGCACGCTCGAGCCGTGCCGGCAGGCGCTGAAGGATGCGGGGCTCGAGGCCGCGCAGATCGACGAAGTCGTGCTCGTCGGCGGATCGACGCGCATTCCGATGGTCCGCCGCCTGGTCGGCGAGCTCTTCGGCAAAACGCCGCACAGCGAGCTGAATCCCGACGAGGTGGTCGCGCTCGGAGCCGCGGTGCAGGCCGACATCCTCGTGACGGGCAACCGCGACATGCTGCTGCTCGACGTCACTCCGCTCTCGCTCGGCATCGAGACGATGGGCGGCGTGATGTCGAAGATCATCATGCGCAACTCGACGATCCCGGCGACCGGCAGCGAGATGTTCACGACCGCGGCCGACAATCAGACGGCCGTCGACATCCACGTGCTGCAGGGCGAACGCGAGCTCATCGCTGACAACCGGTCGCTCGCGCGCTTCCGGCTGCGCGGCATCCCGCCGATGCCGGCCGGCCTCGCGCGCGTGCAGGTCCAGTTCCAGATCGACGCGAACGGGATCCTCAGCGTCACCGCCCGCGAGCTGCGCACCGACATCGAGCAGACGATCGAAGTGAAGCCGTCGTACGGCCTGACCGACGACGAGGTCGAACGCATGCTGCTCGATTCGTTCGAGCATGCCGAAGCCGATTTCGCCGCGCGGCTGCTGATCGAGGAACGCAACGAAGCCGAGTCCGTCATTCAGGCGACGGAGAAGACGATGCGCGCGCCCGAGTTCGCCGACATCGCGGCGAAGGATCTCGCGGCCGGCGAGCAGCAGCGGATCGAAGCGGCGCTGGCCGATCTCAAGGCCGTCCTCGGCGGCGACGACCGCGAGGCCATTCACGAAAAAACTCATGCGCTGAACGACGCGACGAAGCACCTCGCCGAAGTCGCGATGAATCGCTCGGTCCAGGCGGCGCTGGCCGGCCGCAACGTGAAAGATGTGTAGCGGCAGGCTTTCAGGCCTGCCCGACGTTTATGCCTAAAGTCACCTTCATCGTCGACGGGGAAGAGAAGACCGTCGAGTTCGAACACGGCAAGCTGCCCTATTCCAATCACGGCAAGCCCGAGTCGTTTCTCGACGTCTCGAAGCATTTCGGTCTCGGCCTGGAGCACGCGTGCGGCGGCAACTGCGCCTGCACCACGTGCCACGTCATCATCCGCAGGGGCGCGCAGAACCTCAGCGAGATGGAGGAGGACGAGGCCGATCGCCTCGACACGGCCTGGGATCTCACGACGGACTCGCGGCTCGGCTGCCAGGCCGTCATCAAAGGCGACGTCGTCTGCGAGCTGCCGATGTACACGAGGAACTACGTGCAGGAAGGCGGCGGCATTCAGCTCGGAAAGGGCGCGCGATGAAGTGGACCGACGCGGAAGACATCGGGATCGCGCTGTCGGAGAAGTTTCCCGGCGTGGACCCGCTGACGGTCCGCTTCACCGATCTCCGCGAGCGCGTGATGGCGCTCGACGACTTCGACGACGACCCGAAGAGCTCGAACGAGCCGAAGCTCGAAGCGATTCAGATGGCGTGGTACGAGGAATTCAAAGACGCGCAGTAGGATGCGGGGCTATTACATTCCGATCGCCGGCGGGCTGCTGCTCGTCGCCAGCGTCTTCCTTCCCTGGATCAAACTCGGCGACGAGACGATGCTGGGATTTCCCAGCGTGCCCGCGCTGTGGGCCGGCGGACTCGGCGTCATCGCCGTCGTCCTCGCCGTGCTCAGCCTCGTGACGCGGAAGAATTCCCGCCATCCGCTCCTCGTGGTGGGCCTGCTTGCACTCGGCATCATGATCCTGTCGTGGCGCGTGCTGCCGCGGTCGGTCGGCGATCGCGCGCAGAGCGTGTCGCAGGCCAACGCGATCGTCGAAGGCGGGGACGTCGAAGCGACGCCGGAGGCGCTCATCGGCATCGGCATCTACCTCGGCACGATTGCCTCCGCCATCATCACGCTCTTCGGCCTGACGATCGTCGTCAGGCGTGTCGCCGTCCGTCCGTACGCCGTCGCGTCGAAGGATGACGACGTCTAACGAGGTTCGCGGGGTTCGCGAGGTGCTGGTTCTCGCGGCCACCGAAATGGAGTCGGCGCTGCTGCGCTCGGCACATCCGCTCGTCACCGGTATCGGCGCCGTCAACACCGCGCACGCATTGACGCGCCACTTCATGACGCAGCCGAAGCCGTCGCTCGTCATTCAGACGGGCGTCGCCGGCGCGTTCGTGCCGGCGAACGTCGCCGTCGGATCGGTGCTGCTGGCGGACACGGAAATCTACGGCGACCTCGGCGTCCTGACGCCGGCCGGCTGGCGTCCGCTCGAAGAGATCGGCATTCCGCTCGTCGAGGCGCGCGGCCCGCGGGCCGCCAGGTTCAACTACTTTCCGCTCGACGCGGCGCTGGTGCAGCGCGCGTGCGAGGCGGCGGGATCGATGATCGCGCGCACGGGAAAGTTCCTGACGGTCGCGCAGGTGACCGGTGTCCGCAGCGTCGGCGACGAGCTCTATGCGCGTTTCGGCGCGCTGTGCGAGTCGATGGAAGGCGCGGCGGCGGCGCACGTCTGCGCGATGCACGACGTGCCGTTCCTCGAAGTCCGCGGCGTCAGCAACCTCGTCGAGGATCGCGACCGGTCGACATGGAAGCTGAAGGACGCGGCCGACGCCGCGCAGCGCGTGACGTTGAGGATCGTCGAGGCGCTCCGATGAACCGCGAACCCGCGAACCCCGAACCTCTCGAGCTGGCGTATTCGCCCTGTCCGAACGACACGTTCATCTTCACGCCGTGGGTGGAAGGACGGATCGCCGGCGCACCGCCCGTCGTCGAGCGCTACGAAGACATCGACACGCTGAACCAGATCGCGCTGCGCGCCGAACCGGACATCGTCAAGGTTTCGTTCCACGCGCTCGGACACCTGCGCGACAACTACTACCTGCTGCGCAGCGGCGGGGCGCTCGGCCGCGGCTGCGGTCCGCTGGTCGTCGCGAAGACGCCGTTCGGCGCGAAGGAGCTCGCGGGCAGGACCATCGCGATTCCGGGAAAGCTGACGACCGCCGCCCTGCTCGTGCGGCTCTTCGCCCCCGGTCTCAGCGACGCGAACATCATCGTGATGCCGTTCGACCGCATCATGCCGGCGGTCTGTGACGGCACGGTCGACGCCGGCGTCATCATCCACGAGAGCCGGTTCACGTATCGGCGGCACGGCCTGACGCAGATCGTCGACCTCGGCGAGTGGTGGGAGCGCGAGACCGGCCACGCGATTCCGCTCGGCGGCATCCTGATGCGCCGCGACCTCGGGGACGATCTCGTGCGGCGCACCGAGAAATCGCTGGCCGACAGCGTCGACTTCGCGTTCGCGCACACGGATCTCGTCTGGCCGACCGTCCGCAGGCACGCGCAGGAGATGGAAGACGACGTGATGCGGCAGCACATCGCGCTATACGTCAACGACTTCACACGGAATTACGGCCCCGGGGGAGAAGCGGCGATTGCCCATCTCCTGTCGACCGCCGAGCAGCTCGGGATCGTTCCGCGCTCTCAGAAGCCGCTCTACGTCTGACCTATAATCCGCGGCATGCTGACACGCCGCAGATTTCTCACCACGGCCGCGGCTGGCGCGGCCATCACTCAGTTCGGGCGATTTCCGGATCTCGTCGCCGCTGAATACGACCTGCTGATCAAAGGCGGCCGCGTGATGGATCCGTCGCGGACGTTCGACGAGAAAGTCTGCGACGTCGCCGTCAGGGGCGGAAAGATCGCCGCCGTGCAGCCGAACATCGCCGCGTCGAGCGCCGCTGAAACCGTCGACGCCGGCGGCAGGCTCGTCGTCCCCGGCCTGATCGACATCCACACGCACGCCGGCCGCGAAAAGGAAGACGCCGGGCTGTGTCTGGCCGACGGCGTGACGTCGCTTGTCGACGCCGGCTCGGCCGGTGCGGACGGCATCGACGCCGTCGTCGCGATCGCCAGGGCGGCGCCGGCGCGGATGCGCGTGCTGATCAACATCGGCAGGAAAGGCATCATCCCCGAGGGCGACCTGATGGATCTCGCCAACGTCGACGCGGCCGCGGCCCGCGCGGCGATCGAGCGTCATCGGGACGTCGTGGTCGGCATCAAGGCGCGCCTGTCGAAGAACGTCGCGGGGAAGAACGACGTCGAGGCCTTGAAACGCGCGCAGTCGGTCGCGCGTCCGCTCGGCATTCCGATCATGATCCACATGGGGCAGACCGAGTCGCCGCTGCCGGACATTCTCGCGGTCCTCAAGCCCGGCGACATCGTCACGCACATGTATGCGCCGCCGCCGAACGGAATCTTCGATGCGAGCGGAGCGCTCCTGCCCGCGGTCGCCGACGCGCGCAAGCGCGGCATCTGGTTCGACTTCGGCAACGGCCGCCTCGATCACTTCACCTGGGACATCGTCGAACACGCGATGAAAGCGCGCGTGTATCCCGACACCATCTCCACCGACTGGGGCCAGGCCGCGAGGACCGAGCAGGTCTTCAACTTCGCGAACGTGCTCTCGAAGTTCCTGGCCGTCGGCATGCCGCTCGATCGCGTCATCGCCTGTGCGACGTCGACGGCCGCGAAGACATTCCCCGCGTTCAAGGGCCTCGGAACGCTGACCGTCGGCGCGCCGGCCGACATCGCGATCATGGAGATCCGGCAGGGAAGTTTCGAGTTCGACGACAACTACAAGGGCAAACGGACGGGACGCCTGAAGCTCGTCACCACAGGAGCGGTGTTCGGCGGAAAACCCCACAAGGCATGATCTCGCGTCGCGAGTTTTTCGCGATCGCGGGCCTGTCCGCCGCAGCGTTTCGCGCGGACGCGGGCGCGAAGGCGGACCACGACCTGGTCATCAAAGGCGGCCGCGTCATCGATCCCGCGCGCGGATTCGATCGCATCACGGACGTCGGCGTCGCCAGGGGCCGCATTGCCGCGGTCGGCGCCAGGCTCACGGGCGCCGAGACCGTCGATGCGTCCGGCATGGTCGTCGTCCCGGGCCTCATCGACATCCACACACACGCGGTCCGCGAGAAAGACGACGCGAGGCTGTGCCTTGCCGACGGCGTGACGTCGCTCATCGACGCGGGCTCGCGCGGCTCGGACAACATCGACGAAGGCGTCGAGGTCGCGAAGGCGTCGCCGAACCGCATGCGGCTGCTGATCAACATCTCGCGCACCGGCAACGATCAGCAGAACGGCGAGCTCAACGATTTCGGCAAGGTCGACGCGGACGCCACGCGGAAAGCCATCGGGCGCCATCGTGACTACGTCGTCGGCATCAAGGTGCGCGTCTCGGACTTCGTCGCCGGAAAGAACGATCTGCCGGCCCTCAAGGCGGCGCAGCAAATTGCCCGGCCGCTCAATCTCCCGATCATGGTGCACATGGGCCAGTCGGAGTCGCCGCTGCCGGATCTGCTGTCGGTCCTCAAGCGCGGCGACATCCTCACGCACATCTACTCGCCGGGAAAGAACGGGATGTTCGCGGCGGATGGACGTCTGCTGCCGGCCGTGCTGGACGCGCGCAAGCGCGGCGTCGTGTTCGACGTCGGCAACGGCCTGAACAAGCACATCACGTGGGACATCGCCGAGCGCGCCATGGCGCTCGGCATCGTGCCCGATACGATTTCCTCGGACTGGGTGCCGGCGGGACGCGAGGATCAGATCTTCAATCTGCCGACCGTCATGTCGAAGTTCCTGATGCTCGGCATGCCGCTGCGCCGTGTCATTGCGTGCGTGACATCGAACGCCGTGAAGGCGATGCCCGCGTTCAAAGGCCTCGGGACGCTGTCGATCGGCGCGCCGGCCGACGTCACGATCATGGAGCTCCGCACCGGCAGCTTCGACTTCGTCGACAACGACCACACGACGCGCACGGGCACGCAGAAACTGTTCACCGCGGCGACGATTCTGAACGGAAAACGAGCACAGCCGGCGAGCTAGCGGCTACTCCTCCCGGAGCGCCGTCACAGGATTCACGCGAGCGGCGCGCCATGCGGGCACGAAGCACGCGACGAACGCTGCGCTGCCGAGGATGAGCGGCGGCGCCAGGAGCGCCCACGGATCGGCCAGCACGACGCCGTGGAGCAGCGCACGCATCAGGAAGCCGCCGGCGATGCCCGTGGCGACGCCGACCGCGAGCCCCGCTCCGGCCCACTGCATTCCCTGACGAGTCATCAGCGCGATCACATCCGGCCTCGACGCACCGAGCGCGATGCGAACGCCGATCTCGCGGCGGCGCTGCTGCCCGATGAACGCCATGGTCCCGTAAATGCCCATGACGCTCAGGAGCAGCGCCACGACGCCGAGGCTCGTCGAGACGGTGGCGCCGGCGCGATTCAGAATCCGTCCGAGGC
>DATNBT010000053.1:0-20356 GCA_035571855.1 Vicinamibacterales bacterium | reverse complement strand
TAGGCAGGAAAGGCGGGAAGGGGAGAACGCAGAGCTCTGTGAGCTCCCCATCCTGCCCGTCCAGCCTATCCCGCCCTCCCCGCTGTCTATCGCTGCACGAAGGGGTTCGGGACTTCAGAGGCCGTGGAAATCCACACGCTCTTCACCTGCAGGTATTCCTTCAGCATCTCCTGACCGTTTTCGCGGCCGATGCCTGAACGTTTGTAGCCGCCGAACGGCGACAGGTAGCTGACGGCGCGGTACGTGTTGATCCACACCGTGCCCGCGCGCAGCCGGTCGGCCATCGTCAGCGCGCGGCGCATGTTCTGCGTCCACACGCCCGCGGCGAGGCCGTAGACGATGTCGTTGCCGATGGCGACGGCTTCTTCTTCGTCCCTGAACGGGATGATCGACAGCACCGGCCCGAAGACTTCCTCCTGCGCGATGCGCATCGAGTTCTTCACGCCGCCGAAGATCGTCGGCTCGACGAACCAGCCGTCGCCGCACTCAGGCGAGCTTGGCCGTTTTCCGCCGATGAGCGGTGACGCGCCTTCGCCTTTCGCGATGTCGATGTAGTTCAGGACTTTCTCGAGCTGCGGCTTGTTGGTGATGGGCCCGACCTGCGTGCCGAAGTCCATCGGGTTGCCCATCTTCGCGGTCTTCGCGAGCGCGAGCAGCTTCTCGACGAACCTGTCGTGGATGCTCTGCTGCACGAGCAGCCGCGATCCCGCCACGCACGTCTGTCCCGTCGCCGCGAAGATCCCGGAGACGACGCCCTTCACCGCGTTGTCCATCTCCGCATCGTCGAACACGATGTTCGGAGATTTGCCGCCGAGCTCCATGCTCACGCGCTTGAGATTGCGCGCGGCGGCTTCGTACACCTTCTGTCCCGTGAGATCCGAGCCCGTGAACGCGACTTTCGCGACGAGCGGGTGCTCGACGAGCGGCAGTCCCGCTTCCGATCCGAATCCGGTGACGACGTTGACGACCCCGGGAGGAATGCCGGCCTGGTCGACGAGCTTCATGAACTCGAGGAGCGACGCCGACGTGTACTCCGACGGCTTGATCACCATCGTGTTGCCGGCGGCGAGCGCGGGCGCCATCTTCCACGTCGCGAGGAACAGCGGCGAGTTCCACGGGATGATCGCCGCCACGACGCCGAGCGGCTCGTACTTCGTGTAGTTGAAGGTGTCGGCCTTGTCGGTGGGGAGGACCGCGCCTTCGATTTTGTCCGCGAGGCCGCCGTAGTAGTGGTACCACTGCGCCATGTACGCGGTGGTCGTCGTCATCTCGGCGATCAGCTTGCCGTTGTCGCGGACTTCGATTTCGGCCAGCGCCTTCGAATGCTGCGTGACGAGATCGCCGAGCTTTCGCAGCAGCGCGCCGCGCTGGGACGCCGTCATCTTCGGCCACGGGCCGGATGTAAAGGCGGCATGCGCCGCCTTCACCGCGCGGTCGACGTCTTCAGCCGTGCAGCGGGGAATCAGCGCCCAGGGCTTGCCGGTGTAGGGGTTGTCTGTTTCGAAGAACTGGCCGGAGACTGCATCGACCCAGTCTCCGGAAATCACGGTCTGGTATTTGTTGATTGCCATCGGTAGCGGCAGGCCTTCAGGCCCGCCTAAGGACGTGCGGACGCCGCTTCGCGATCGTCGGCGCGGGCGCCGCTGAGAATGTTGTAGAGCGAGTGATTGCCCTCGTGGCACGCGTATTCGAAGATGCCGTAGCTGTCGTCGCGGCGCCACGGGAACTGCAGGGTGAACGGATGCGTGTAGGTCTTCGGATCGTCGACGGTCGCCGAGTACTCGAGCGTGTTCGCGTCGACGCGCGTGAACTTCTCGGTGATCGTCAGCGCGTCGCTGAACGGCTGTCCGCCGCCGTTGCCGCCGGCGCCGTTCCTGTCGAACATGTTCGTCGTCTCGACCACGAGCGTGTCGCCGTTCCAGTGCGCGCGCGAATCGCCCATGTACGTCCGGATCCTGCGGCTGATGTGCGGACGGCCGTCGAGATAGAAGAAGCGCGTCTCGTGAATCATCTCGTTGCGCAGGACGACGAGGCCCGGCGCCTGGATGATCTGGTTGCCGTTGTTGTAGATGACCGGCAGGATCGAGCCGAGGACGCCGCGGGTGATGCACTGATCGTAGAGGCTGCGATCCTCGTACGAGTCCGCGGGGCCGTGGCCCGCGCGGCGGGCGGCGAGCATGCGCGTCCGCTCCATGGCCTGCGGCGTCTGCGGCGGCATGCGTCCGTCCGGCGGATCGACGATGAGCGACGCCTGGTACGAGGGCCTGCCGCGCTCGAGCCAGTGCGGCGGCGGTGAGACGGGCCCGCCGACCGTCCCGCGCGCTTCCTGCTCGGACGTCACCTTGTCGATGTCGAAGTCGGCGTTGTCTTCGTCGGTCTGTGCCTGCGCCGCTTTCTGGCGCGCCTTGAACTCCTCCTCGGTGAGGACGTTCCGCGTGCCGTACTGAGACGCGCGCTGGAGCGGGACGCCGACGTAGTCGGTGCCCGGCCAGATTCCCTGGAGATCGGGATCGCCCCACGGCGTGCGCGGCACTCTGTACTTGCCCTGCGCGACGAGCGGAACGGCCGCGAGCAGCAGGCCGACGAACAACAACGCCTTCTTCATGCTCTGATCCTACACGCCAGACCTGAAGGTCTGGCCTACAGCTGGGATCCTATTTCTTGTCCACTTCGGCGAAGACTTCGCGCGCGACGCGGAAGGCGTCGACGCCGGCCGGAACTCCGCAGTAGACGGCGACGGCGAAGAAGATCTCGCGGATCTCGTCGCGGCTGACGCCGTTGGTGAGCGCGCCCTTCACGTGCATCTTCAGCTCGTGCGGACGGTTGAGCGCGCTGATCATCGCGAGGTTGAGCATGCTGCGCGTCTTCTTCGACAGCCCCTCGCGTCCCCAGCACGCGCCCCAGCAGTATTCGGTGACGAACTCCTGATACGGACGGTTGAAGTCGTCGGCCGAGGCGAACGACTTCTCGACGAAGTCCGCGCCGAGCACCGACTTCCGGATTTCCAGACCCTTTTCGAACGTTGCCTTATCCATGATGAATGCCCCCTTGGGTGTATGAACGCTGAACTATGAACGTGAACGAATTTCTACGCCTGACCACTCCTCGAGCACTTTCGCGATGCATGTGAAGTCTGAGTTCGCTCCGTACTTCGCCTGCGTGACCGCCAGCATCTGGCGGACGGCCGCGCCGACGACCATCGGGACGCCGAGCGCTTCGGCCTCGTCCACGCAGAGCCGGACATCTTTATAGGAGAGCCCGGTGGCGAAGCCGAAGTCGAACGTGCCGGGCAGGATGCTGCGCGGGAACTTGTCCTGCGTCGCGCTGTTGCGGCCGCTGCCGGCATTGATGATGTCGAGCAGGATCTTCGGATCCAGCCCCGCTTTGACGCCCATCGCCATCGCTTCCGACGACACGACGATCGCGGCGGCCGCCAGCAGGTTGTTCGCGAGCTTCGCGGTCTGCGCGAGGCCGGGTTTCTCGCCGACGTAGAACATCTTGCCGAAGTTCTTGAGCACGGGCTCGACTTCGGCGTACTGCGCCTTCGGCCCGGACACCATCACCGCCAGCGTGCCTTCTTTCGCGCCCTTCATGCCGCCGCTGACCGGCGTGTCGAAGCACGCGATGCCCTTCTCGGCGAGCGCCTTGGAAATGGCGTTCGCGACCGCGGGACCCGATGTCGAGAGGTCGCACACGATCTTCACGGCGCTGCCGCCGGCGATCGCGCTCGAGACGACGCTCTGCACGATCGGCGGCGTCGGAAGGCTGAGGAGGACGATACGTGCGGTGTTGGCGACTTCCTGCGCGGAACCGGCGACTTTCGCGCCGCGCGCGGCCAGCGGTTTGACGACTTCAGCGTTCGTGTCGAATACGCAGAGCGCGAAGCCCGCGTCCAGCAGCCGCGAGGCCATGTGCCCGCCCATCCGCCCGACGCCGACGAATCCGATCAACTGACTGTTCATTGAATGAGTCCCTTCGAGAAAACGTACGACTGAGCACGCGGTTCCACCACATGACCGCGCCGGTTATGAAGAGTACTGGTGGGATGACGCCGAGGATGGCCCAGGTCCACCTGGTGCCGGCCCCGGCAAACCTGCCGAAGTGCAGCTTCGCGAGCCACTCGAGCGCGACGTCGCCGCGCCGCGGCAGCCGGCTGAACGGATCGCCGGGCTCGAGGTAATCGACCACCGCGCTGAACGGGTGGGGGAAGACGAGGTAGATCGCGCTGATCGCCCAGCCGGCGACGGCGATGAACGTCCAGAACCCGAGCGCGCTGTGCAGATCCCAGTTGATCCGCTGCCACCCGCCGCGCCAGCGGACGAGCAGGCCCCGCCGCCATTTGCCCGCGCCCGGCCACCAGATGATCGCGCCCGTGAGGCACAGCAGCGTCAGCAGAATCGCTCCGACGCCGTTCACGAGGCGGCCGTTCATGCCGCCGAGCAGGTCGTCGTGCAGGCTCACGAGCCAGTCGAGCGCGCGGATGCCGAACGGACGCGTCTCGCCGAGATCCGCGCCCGTGTAGGGCTCGAACAGGTGCGCCTGCTTCGTCTTGAAGGCCGGCCCGCTCGTCATCCAGATGTCGACGGGCGAGTTGGCGCGCCGTCCTCTCCAGACTTTGTCGACGCGCCAGTCGGGAAACGCGCGCTGCGCCGCGGCCTTCAGCTGATCTTCTTCGAGCGGCTTCACGTCCGCGCGCAGCGCGATCTGCGGGCGGTTCGCGTATTTCCGCGTCAGCTCGCGGCGGAACACCAGCACGCTGCCCGTCACGCACACGACGATCACGTACAGGCCGACGGCGATGCCCGTCCAGAGGTGGATCTGGAACATCGCGCGCCGGACCCAGACGGTCTGTGGCTGACGGTAGAAGCCCATGGCAGGTGGAGTCCGGCTTCAGCCGGACTTCCTCCCGTGGATCAATTGCGTCAACGCAGGCACCCGACCGACGAGCCGCGCGTACAGCGCGATTTGCCCGCGGTGATATTCCTCGTGCGAGATGCCGTGGTTCATCCACGCGAGCCGCGTCCCCGGCACGCCGTCGAAGCGCGTGATGTTCTGCAGCATGCGCAGCTCGCCGGCGGCCCGCAGCTTCTTTTCGCCGTCCTCGCGGGTCTTCGTCAGCAGTTGAATCAGCTGCTTCCGGGTCGCCGCCGGTTTCAGTCCTTTCGTGTATTCCTTCATGAACTGCGGAAAGGTCTTGCGCCGGAAGTTGCCGTCGGGCCGGCTGAGCTCGCCGGCCATCATCAGCCCCGACTCGACGATATGCATCGCGATCTCGGCCGGGGTCCGCATCGTCGGGGTGGGACGGAACGACAGCGAGACCTCGGGCAGGTTTCGAAGCTCGCTGATCACGCCCGCGCGGGTGTACTGCCAGGCTTCGAGCGCTTCGTCGAGCAGGGAGCTGAAGGCCATGAAAGGAAATACTATTCGTTCGCGACGAAATCGACCAGCATTCGTACATCGTCCAGCGTTTCGAGCCGGCCGACGGTCTCGATGACGCGCCCGCGCGCATCCGCGTCAAGAAACCCTTCGGCGTTCTCGTGGAATTTCGTCTGGATGTCGGCGTCCGACATCGGATTCTCGGCCGATCCCCGGTTGTATTCCTCGACTTCGGTTATCGTGCGGCCGTCCTTCAGCGTCACCGTGACGGCGCCTTTGAAGCGTCCGGGCCCGGGAAACTGCGGGTCGGCGTGGAAGCGCACGCGCCTGGCGACGCCCAGAATCGCGGGGTCGTGCAGGCTCGCGTCGCTGTAGGCGTTCTTGCCGAGCGAGCCTTTGACGAGCGCTTCGGCGAGCGAGTACTGGAGGCTGACGCGGCCGTGCGAGTCCGACGCGGGCGCCAGCTTTTCGTCCGCCGGCTCGCAGACGATCGGGATGATGAACGCCGCGACGGGGCAGTCGATCGACACGACGTCTTCGGGCCGCACGCGGTGTGTCTCCCTGACGCGGAGGATCGCGTCGATGTACGGATGCAGGACGTGCGCGGCGGGGAACGGCTTGAACGACGAGTTGCGGCTGTCCCAGCGCGTGCCGAGCTCCGCCGTCAGGCGCGACAGGTCTTTCGGCGCGCCCTCGTCCTGCAGGTGCGTGGCGTAGAGCCCCCAGCGTCCTTCGAAGACCTGCGCCGGTCCCGTCGTCCCCGCGGACGCGAGAAAGGCCGCCACGATGCCGCTTTGCGCCGACCAGCCGGGATGCAGGAACTTCGTCTGCGTGCCGTCGACCCAGCATTCGAGGATCCCCGACGCGAAGCTGCCAGAGATGCCGGCCGCGCGCGCCATCGCTTCGTCGTCCAGGCGGAGCAGCCGTCCGGCGAGGTACGTGACGCCGAACGTGGCGAAGAGACCCGACGGATGAAAGCCGCGGCGATGGAACTGTCCCGGCGCGACGCTGCCGGCGCGGCAGGAGATCTCGTTGCCGACCGCGATGGCCGTGATGACGTCGCGCCCCGACATCTGCGCCGTGTCGGCGAGCGCGAGCGCCGCGGCCACCGAGGGGCTGCTCATGTGGACGATCGACTCGTTGTGCGTGTCGTCGTACTCGAGCGCCTGGGAGAACGCGCCGTTGGCGAACGCGGCCATCGTCACGCTCATCGACTCGCGCGTGCCGAGCACGCGGCAGGGCCCCGGCGACGACATGGCCGCCACCGCGTCGCGGACCGATCGGCCGAACGGCGTGTCGGCGCCGGCGAGCGCGAGGCCGAGGACGTCGAGCACCCGGCGTTTGGTCGCCGAGACGACGTCCGGCGGCAGATCGGCGAACGACACCCGCGCGGCCCACCGCGCGATGTCCGTTGAAATCGGCATCCGCATAGAATAATTCACACATGGCTACGCGCGCGCTCGCTGAATGGCTCGTCTCTCAACGGTTCGAAGACATTCCGCAGGACGTCAGGCACGAAGCGTTGCGGTCGATCGTCAACATCGTCGGCTGCGCGATCGGCGGCAGCACCCATCCGGCGATGGACATCACGCTGCGCGCGCTGGGACAGTTTTCAGGGCCGGCGACGGCGCAGCCGCTCGCCAGGCGCGAGCGCGTCGATCCGCTGCTGGCGTCGCTGCTCAACGGCATCAGTTCGCACGTCTACGACTACGACGACACGACGCCGGGCAACTACAGCCATCCCTCGTCGCCCGTGGCGTCGGCGCTGTTCGCGTACGCGAGCGCGAATCCCGTCAGCGGACGCGACTTCGTCCACGCGTTCATCCTCGGCTTCGAGGCGGAGTCGCGGATCGGCAACGCGGTGTATCCGGCGCACTACGACGCCGGCTGGCACATCACGGGGACGGCAGGCGTCTTCGGCGCGGCGACGGCGATCGGCCGGCTCATCGGGCTCGACACGCAGCAGATGGTCTGGGCGCTGGGACTTGCCGCGACGCAGGCCGCCGGGCTGCGCGAGATGTTCGGATCGATGGGGAAGGCGCTGCATCCCGGCCGCTCCGCGCAGAACGGCTACGCGGCGGCACTGCTCGCGCGCGAGGGGTTCACCGCGGGCGAGCACAGCCTGGAAGGCCCCCGCGGTTTCGCCGCCGTGACGGCGGCGAAGTACGACCTGTCGAAGATCACGAGCCGTCTCGGCGACGACTGGGATCTGCGCGTCAACACCTACAAGCCGTTTCCGTGCGGCATCGTCAACCACCCGACGATCGACGGATGCATCCAGCTTCGCGACGAGCATCACGTCGCGCCCGAACAGATCGCCGCCGTCCGGCTGCGTGTGGCGCCGCTCGTGATGGATCTCTGCAACCAGCAGAACATCACCAAAGGGCTGCAGGGCAAGTTCTCCGTCTATCACGGCGCGGCGGTGGGGCTCGTGCGAGGCAAGGCCGGCCTGCAGGAGTACAGCGACGAGACGGTCAACGATCCTCCGGTGAAGCGCGTGCGCGAGCACGCGACGGCAACAGGCGACCCTTCCGTCACCGAGGACCAGGCATATATAGAGGTGGAGCTCACCGACGGCCGCCGTCTGACGAAGTTCGTGGAGGCGTCGCTGGGAAACCTGAAGCGGCCGCTCAGCGACCGGCAGCTCGACGCGAAGTTCCGGGATCAGGCGGTTCTGGCGCTATCTTCGGCGCAAGTCGACGACGTGCTCGGGCTGTGTTGGAAGCTCGACCAGCTCAGCGACGCCGGCGAGATCGTGCGCGTATCGAGGCCGGCCTGACGTCGTTTCATCGACAGCGCTTCGCCTGAAAGCTCCAGGAGCTTTCGCATCCACTGAACCGGTCTCCCTGACCGATATGCTCACGGGACCTGCGAACTCCGCAATCCACGAGCCGTCCGACGCCTGGGAATACGTCAGTCCGCGATGGAACGTTTTGAGCGTTTGGAAAAGCATCTGGAAACGGGGGACGACGATGGCATCGTCGTGCGCACATGTTCAATGGAGGCGGTCGCCCAAATCTCATTGAAGTCGAGTCGCACGAGGCGCACAATCCCCGCGTGACAACCGCGCGTGCCGCAGCGATGTTTGTCGTACTCGGTGTTCTTGCCTCGGCGAGATCCGTGGCGTCACAGCCGAAGATCCCACCCATCGTCGAGCGGGCGACCGTGTTCGTCGACGACTTCGTCCGCCGCTTTTCGAACGTCGTCGCCGAAGAGCGGTATTCGCAGGAGACGACGTACCCGAACCGCCGCCGGGAGCTGCTGTCGGATTTTCTGCTCGTCACGCCGCCCGGATTGACGGACTGGTACCAGTTCCGCGACGTCCGGGAAGTCGACGGCAAGCCCGTGGCCGGCCGCGAAGAGCGGCTGACCAAGATGTTTCTCGAATCGCCCCGCAACGCGCTGGAGCGCGCGAGCCAGATTGTCACAGACGCCCAGCGGTACAGCCTCGCGGATCTCGGGTCGATGGACAACCCGCTGCTCGGCATCGGATTCCTGCAGTCGGTGTATGCGTCGCATTTCACGTACACGGTCGGCAGCGTCGAGAAACGCAGGGGGCCGGCGGTGCGCGTCGTCAAGTTCGATGAGTGGCAGCGTCCGACGCTCATCAGAGGCTATCAGGCGAATCGCGACGTGCCGCAGCACGGCCGGTTCTACATCGACGAGCCGACGGGACGGGTCGTCCGCACCGAAGTCGATCTCGATCGGCGCGCGCTGCCGCTGCAGGTCGTCACGGACTTCGTGTTCGACGAGTCGCTCGGCACCGTCGTTCCCGTCGAGATGCGAACGCCGCTCGGCGTCGCGAAGTACGGCAGCTTCCGCCGCTTCAACGTGCAGACGGAAGAGAAGATCAGATGAAGCGCCTGCTGCCGGCGTGCGCGGCTCTTGGCGCGCTCGCG
This sequence comes from Vicinamibacterales bacterium, assembly GCA_035571855.1. Classification (GTDB taxonomy): domain Bacteria; phylum Acidobacteriota; class Vicinamibacteria; order Vicinamibacterales; family CAVVIG01; genus DATNBT01. Next base: position 11,081 of record DATNBT010000053.1, on the reverse strand, counting down.
TGGTCCGCCGCTCCCGCGGCGCAGACGAAGCTCCCGCCGATCGTCCAGCGCGCGAGCGCGTACGTCGCCGCGTTCGTGACGCGCTTCTCGAACATCGTCGCCGAAGAGCGATATCTCCGGCAGACGGAGCATCCGACGCAGAAACGGGAACTGCTGTCCGACTATCTCTTCGTGAAGCCGCCGGCGAATATCAGCCAGCGCATCCGCGAGATCGCGAGCCAGAATTCCCGGTACAACCTCGACGACATCGGCAGTCTCGACACGCCGCTGCTGGCGTTGAGCTTCCTCCAGCCGGTGTATGTCGAACGCTTCGCCTACACGGTCGGCCGGCACGAAGACGACTTCGGTCCGACCGTGCGTGTCGTGCAGTTCCGCGAGATCGCGCGGCCGACGCTGCTGCACGCCGAGGCCCGCGATCTTCCGGCGCACGGCTTCTACTGGATCGACGAAGAGAACGGGCGCGTCTTCAAGACGACGCTCGACTTCCGCAGCGCCTTCGTCACGACGACGTTCAGATTCGATGCGGAGCTGCAGATGGACGTGCCCGCGGAGATGACGCAGCGGTGGTACCTCGGGCGCAACGCCTCGACGGAGTTCACCGCGACGTCGACGTACGGCCGCTTCCGCCGCTTCAACGTGCAGACCGAGGAAAAAATCCGGTAGACTTCCCCTCGCCCCCGGAAAGTTTTTCAGTTGCGGAAGCTCTTCAGTATCACCGTCCTGTGCGTACTCGTGTCCATGACGGCGCGTGCCGAGCGACGCGCGCCCGACGTGGTCGCCCGCGCCAGCCGCTACGTCGAAACCTTCATTCAGAACTTCTCGAATGTCGTCGCCGAAGAACGGTATGTGCAGGAGAGCGCGTATCCGCATCGCCGGCGCGAGCTGCTGTCGGAATTTCTGCTGGTGACGGCGCCGGGCACGGCGGGGCGGTATCAGTTCCGCGACGTGCTCGAGGTCGACGGCGCGGCCGTCCGCGACCGCGGCGATCGGCTGTCGAAGCTGTTTGTCGACGCGCCGGCCGACGCGCTGGAACGCGCCCGTGCGGTCGCGCAGGAGAGCGAACGCTACAACCTCGGCAACATCGGCACGCTCGATCAGCCGCTGCTCGCCGTCGGCTTCCTGCAGCCGCGATACGTGAACCGGTTCGTGTTCACTCCGGGAGACGCCGAGACCTACGACGGCTGCCGCGCACGGTACGTCGGATTCCGCGAGTCGTCACGTCCGACGATCATCAGGACGACGGGAACGCATGCGGACTTCGCGGCGCACGGCTACTTCCTGATCGACGAGGCCACGGGCCGCGTGCTTCGCAGCGAAGTCGATCTCGGCGACGGCCTGCCTCCGCCGAGCATCGTCACGACGTTCCGGTTCGACGCCGATCTCGGGATGATGGTGCCCGTGGAGATGCGCGATCCGCTCGGCGTCGCGACGTACGGCAAGTTCAGGCGCTTCAGCGTGTCGAGCTCAGTCGTGTCGGCGCTCGCCGTACCAAAATGACAGCTCGTCCCGGCTCATAAAGAGCTTCCGGCCCTTCACGAAAAGCAGACCGAACAGACGGATCATGTCCCACGCGGAGTGCGTCCGCAGTTTCCGTCCGGACGTGACGACGCGCTCGCGGAGAATGACGACGCGGCCGATCTTCTTCAGCGCCTGGCTCAGAAACAGCTCCTCGCTCACGAACACGCGCTCGTCGAATCCGCCGGCCGCCTCGAACGCGGCGCGCGTCACGAACACGCAGCACCCCGCCGCCCAGCGCATGAGGCGCATGACGCGATCGACGGCCAGGAGGACCATCGGTCCCCACCACGGCATCCGTCCTTCGATATCCGGCAGCGATCCGCCGCCGACGGCGCCGCGGCCGAGCGCGGCCAGGCTCGCGCGAACCACCGCCGTCGAGATCAGCGTATCGGCGTCGACGAAGATCAGGACGTCGCCTGTCGTCGCGCGCGCGCCGGTATTGCGAACCCGTGCGATCTGACGATGATGGCAGTCGACGACGCGCGCGCCGTGTTCGCGCGCGATGTCCGGTGTGCGGTCGGTGGAGGAGTCGTTGGCGACGACGACTTCGTACGGCCCGCCGATGTCGCGCGCGGCGGCGTGGATGGCGTCGAGCGTGGCGCCGATCAGGCGTTCCTCGTTGTAGGCGGGAACGACGAAGGAAATCACGTCACCTTGGTGCTCTGCGACGCCACACACTGCCAGCGGCCGTCGCGCAGCACGAAGACGTCTATGTAGCGGAAGGTGAGCGTGATCGTCTGGCCCTTGCTCGGCCCGGTCATCTTCTGCGTGAACCAGACAATCGCCGTGTCGCCGTACTCCTTGACGATGAACTCGCTCAGCTCGGACGCGTCGATCTGCTGGTTGAAGTTCTTCGCGTTCTCGATCTCGGTCGCCCGGTCGGCGCGCTGGCCTTCGGCGTACGTCGCGACGAACTCGGTCGCCAGCACCTTCTCGATGAACGGGACGTCCTTGTGATGGAACGCGACGTCCCAGTCGCGCTCGAGGCGGATGAGCACTTCCTGGTCCGACTGCGGGCGCTGCGTGTTCTGCGCGAGCGCGGGGACGGCGGCCAGCACGGCGGCCGCGAAGACGGCGAGGGTTGCGCGGAACCTCATATGCGCAGAGTATAGCGTGCGCGGATGCAGACCGACGCCGGCGAACAGCGGGTGTTCCAGAAAGTCGCGTGGCGCCTGCTGCCCGTCCTCACCCTCGCGTACGTCTTCAACTACCTCGACCGGAACAACATCGGCTTCGCCGCGCTGACGATGAACCGCGAGCTCGGGCTGACGGCCACCGAGTTCGGCAACGGCGCCGGCATTCTGTTCCTCGGCTACTGCCTGCTCGAGGTCCCGAGCAACATGATCCTCTATCGCGTCGGCGCGCGCGTGTGGCTCGCGCGGATCATGATCAGCTGGGGCGTGATGTCGGCCGCGACGATCTTCGTGAGGGGCGCGTGGAGCTTCTACCTGCTGCGGTTTCTGCTCGGTGCGGCCGAAGCGGGATTCTTTCCCGGCGTCGCGTACTACCTCGGGCAGTGGTTCCCGACGGAGTACCGCACGCGCGCGATCGCGTGGTTCATGGTCGCGATTCCGATCTCCTCGGTCGTCGGCGGCGCGCTGTCGGGCGCGCTGCTGCAGATGGACGGCGTCTTCGGCCTCGCGGGATGGAAGTGGCTGTTCGTGCTCGAAGGCCTTCCCGTCGCCATCCTGGGCATCGTCACGCTGTTCGTGCTGACGGAAAAGCCCGAAGACGCGGCGTGGCTGACGAGGGAGGAGCGCGCGCTCGTGAGCGCGCGCGTCGCCGGCGAGACGCGGCACAACGAAGTGCGGCGCCTGCTCCCGGCGTTGAAGGATCCGCGCACGCTGGTGCTCGGCGCGGTGCAGTTCGGATTTCTCGTCGGATCGTACGGCGTCGGCATCTGGCTGCCGCAGATCATCAAGCTCGGCCATCTCACGGATCTGCAGGTCGGCTTCGTCACGAGCGGCGTCTACGCGCTGGCGTCATTGACGATGATCCTGTGGGCCAATCACGTGGACCGCGGCGGCAACAAGGTCCTCAACCTCGCGCTGTCGTGCGTGCTGGGCGGCGCGGGTCTCATCGGCGCGATCATGACGGGCAGCTTCTGGCTGTCGCTCGCGTTCCTGACGCTGTCGCTCGCCGGCATCAACGCGGCGCGCGGGATCTTCTTTACGATTCCCATGCGCTTCCTCACGGGGATGGCGCTCGCGGGCGGCCTCGCGTTCATCAACTCGATCGGCACGGCCGGCGGATTCGTCGGGCCGATTGTCATGGGGAATTTCGTCGATCGCACGGGGTCGTTCACCGCGGGGCTCGGCGCGCTCGCGGGATTTCTGTTCGCCGCCGCGGCGGCCGCGTGGTCGCTTCAGCTGTTCGTGCGGCGTGAGTACGATTAAAGTTGAACGAGAGCTTCGGTTTGCGCGTATGATTTGCGGCTGACGTATGGCCAAAGAGTATCTCGGCAATCTCGAACTGATGGTGCTGCTCTCGCTGATTCGCGTCGGGGACAACGCGTACGGCGTGCCGATCTCGCACGAAATCGAACACCGGACCGGGCGCGACGTCGCGCTCGGCAGCGTGTACGCCGCGCTCGATCGCCTCGAGCGCAAGGGGTTCGTCACGTCCTCGCTCGGCGACCCGACGCCGGAGCGCGGCGGGCGCGCCAAGCGCTATTTCCAGATCACCGCGAAAGGCGTGAAGGAAGTCCGCGATGCGCAGCGCATGCTGACCAACATGTGGACGAACCTCGAGGTGCTGCAAGGAGAACTCGCATCATGACGTCGCCACAGCCGCCCGCCGTTGCCACCTGGCTGCTTGCCCGTGTGTGCTCCGACCCGGGGCTGTGCGGCGATCTGGTGGAGGAGTACCGCGCGCGCGGCTCCAAGGCGTGGTACTGGAAACAGGCGCTTGTCGCCGTGAGCGTGTATCCGTTTTCGCAGATTCGCGAGCACAAATGGCTCGCGGCCCGCGCGATCGCGACAGGACTGGTGATCTGGTACGTCTTCAACGCGACGCTGCTCAAGGGCGTCGTGCGGCCGTGGATCAACCTGGACGCGACCGGCGTCCGCGCGCTGTACTTCGGCCTGATGTACGCGCTCTGGCTCGGCAACGGCTGGATCATCGCCAAGCTCCATCGCCCGTATTCCACGGCGATGGTGCTGGCCTACATGCTGTGGTCGCTCGTGGCGTCGGTGCCGCCCGTCTACGCCCTCGTCGTGAGCACGATCGACGGATCGACCGAAGGCTCGGCGCTCGCGTGGTCGGTCTTCGCGCGCGTCGCGACGCTCGTCACGCTGATGGCCGGCGGCGTGCTCGCCGTCCATCGCGATCAGCTCAAGCAAACCCGTACAGCCGAGCAGGATTGGCCACGAGAATCGCCTCGAGCGCTGGCGGGCTGACGGCCATCAGGAAGTCCGCGAACATCTTTCCGTAATCGATCGGCCTGAAGGGATCCGGCGCGTCGCCGTGCCGGCTCTCCTCGTGCGCCGGCGTGTGCGGCCAGTCGCTGCCCCAGACCACGCGGTCCGGTGCGGCGGCCACGAACGCCCGCAGCCAGTCCACCGGCGGCTGCGTCTCGTCCGGATGCCCGCCGCATTTCTCGAGCGCGCGATACGGCCCCGACAGTTTCATCCAGACGTGCGAGTGGCGGAGAAGCTCGAGGACAGGCTCGCACGTAGAGTCCGCCTTCAGGCGGACTTCGCGGCGGACGTCCGGCAAACCGTAATGATCGATCACGACCGGCACGCGCGAGTCCGCGAGCATCTGCGCATGCTCGCCGAGCATCGGCATCGGCGCGATGACCTCGATGTGCCACCCCGGCGGCGCGATGTCGACGAGCGCAGTGAACCGGTCCCGGAGGTTGTGGAGAGCGGCCTTTTCAGGGCCGCGGTCGCCGCCGCGGCCTTCGCTTTTGTAGTCGCTATATAAGTTGATGCGCAGCCCGCGCGCGCCGCGCGTCGACCAGTCGTCGAGCGTCGCCGGCGCAATCGTCTTCGGATCGACGACGACGACGCCGCGGCCGTTGCCGTCGAGCGCATCGAGCGTGTCGAGCAGGCACGAGTTGTCGGTCCCGTGGACGCTCGCCTGGACGATGACGAAGCGCGTGATGCCCAGCGGCTCGGCGTTCGACCTGAGCGTCTCGAGCGACGCGACGCCGGCCGTGTACGCGCGGTCGGGACGCTGAGGATACCGATCGCGCGGACCGAAGACATGAACGTGGCAATCGGCCGCGGGCATGAATGTGGTCATGTGGTCATCTGGTCATCTGATCATTTGGTCATTTGGTCATTTGGTGAATCAGGCGTTTTGTGAATGCCCGCGTGCCCAGCGAGCCGCCGAGATCGACCGTGCGGGTCTCCGGCGTCGCGAGCAGGACGTCGACCGCATCGCTGATCGCGCGCGCGGCCCGTATGTAATCCGCGCCTTCAGGTCCGGCGTGTCTCTGTCTCCGCCCAAGCCAGTCGAGGAGCATCGCCGCGGACAGTATTAAAGATGTCGGGTTCGCCTTGTCCTTGCCCGCCAGGCTCGGCGCCGATCCGTGCGCGGCCTGCGCCATGCAGTGACGGTCGCCGGCGTTGATCGACGCGCCGAGGCCGAGGCCGCCCGACAGCTCCGCCGCTTCGTCCGACAGGATGTCGCCGAACATGTTCGTCGTGACGATCACGTCGTACCGTGACGGCTCGCGAATCAGCAGCGCCGTCATCGAGTCGACGAGCTGCTCGTCGTAGTCGACATCTTTATGCTGCGCGGCGACCTTCCGCGCTTCGGCGAGAAACAGGCCGTCCGACATCCGCAGGACGTTCTGCTTGTGGACGACGGTCACGCGCTTGCGCCGGGTGCGCGCCAGCTCGAAGGCGGCCTTGACGATGCGCGCCGATCCTTTCGCCGTGACTTTTCTGACCGCCAGCGCCACGTCCGGCGTCGGCATGAACTCGCCGCCGCCGTCGAACATGTTGCGGTCGGCGTAGAACCCTTCGGTGTTTTCGCGGACGATCACGAGGTCCATCGGCGTGCGGCCGTAGTGGGGCAGTCCTTCGCGCGAACGGCTCGGGCGGACGTTCGCGTAGAGGTCGAGCGCCGTGCGAATCGCCGCCGACGGGTTGATGCCGCCTTCCTCCGCCGGCGGATACTCCGCGTGCGACACCGGGCCGAGGAGGATCCCGTCGGCTTTCTCGCACGCATCGAGCACCGACGTCTGCAGCGTCGTCCCGTCTTTCTCCAGGCCCGCGACCCCGATGACGTGGGTCTCGAACGTGAGGCCGAGCTCGAGCGCGTTCAGGACATCGACTGTGGCGGCGGTGATTTCGGGACCGATGCCGTCCCCGGGGAGCACGACGAGACGCATATATAGATGTTGGCCCGAGCAGTATAGGGGATAATCCTGCGCGCACGGAGAGCCCGCTCATGCTTCGAAAATCCGTCTACATCCTTCTTGCCGCGTTCACATTGGCGGCGTCGCCCGCACGCGCGGAAAACAGGACGACCGCCGGCGATTTCTCCGCCGAGCCGCCGACGCTCGTGTCGCTCGGCTTCGACTGGAAGATCGCCGGCGACGACAACCGCAACGCGAGCGTCGAGGTCACGTACAGAAAGAAAGGCGAGACGGCGTGGCACAAAGGCCTGCCGCTGCTGCGCCTGCAGCACGAGTGGGTGAACGGCGGTCCGCCGTCGGCCAACGACGACCCGCTGCGCCCGCGCTTTCCGTTCGACTACGTCGTCCCCAACATGTTCTCGGGCAGCATCCTGAATCTCGAGCCCGACACCGAGTACGAGTGCCGCTTCGCGATGTCCGACCCGGACGGCATCAGCGGCGTGACGACGAGGTCGGCGATCGTGCATACGCGCAAAGAGCCGATGCCGGCGGCGGGAGGGAAGACGTATCACGTCTATCCCGTCGACTGGAAGGGGCCGAAAGAGGAACCCGCGTTCACCGGGTTGATCTCGGCGTACTACATGGGCACGTCGCACTACGACTACGCGAACGCGTGGCCCGCGCGCGTGAAGCCCGGCGACGTGATCCTCGTCCACGCCGGGTTGTACGTCGGCGACCGCTTCCACTACATCAATCAGGCGGCGCGTCCCGGCGTGCTGTCGCTCGGCAACTACTTCGACGGCACGTACTACCTGACGGCCAGCGGGACGGCGGACAAGCCGATCGTGATCAAAGGCGCCGGCGACGGGGAAGCGATCTTCGACGGCGACGGCGCGCAGACGCTGTTCAACCTGATGGCCGCGAACTACAACTACTTCGAAGGCGTGACGATCCGGAACACGAACGTCGCGTTCCTGCTCGGTATCAAGGACATCACGGGCAGCAGCGGCTTCACGCTGAAGCACTCGAAGATCTACAACGTGGGCCGCGCGATTCAGGACGACTGGTCGGGCAGCAAGAACTACTACATCGCCGACAACTCGCTGGTCGGGCGGCACGATCCGGACAGGATGATGAGCTGGATCGGCGCGATCTGGGAGAAGTTTCCCGGCTTCCCCGAGATCCTCACCAGCGAATACGCGATCAAGGTCTACGGCCAGGGCCACGTCGTCGCCCACAACTACGTGGCGAACTGGCACGACGGCATCGACGTCGCGACGTACGGCAACCCTGACGGCTCGCCGAACGCGATCGAGGATCGTCTGCCCGTGTCGATCGATTTCTATGGCAACGACTTCTTCAACATGGGCGACAACTGCATCGAGTCCGACGGCGGCGCCCACAACATCCGCGTGTTCCGCAACCGCTGCTTCAACGTCGCCTCGCAGGCGCTGTCGGCGCAGCCGATGTACGGCGGGCCGGTCTACTTCTACCAGAACCTCGTGTACAACGCGCCCGCGAGCGGCGCGATGAAGTTCGTGGCGACGCCGGCCGGCGTCCTGGTCTACAACAACACGTTCGTCACCGGCGTGAACGCGCGCGGTCCCGCGAGCAACGTCCACTGGCGCAACAACCTGATCGTGTCGCAGGAGGAAGCGGACCCGGTGTTCGCCGTCGGCACGTACACGAGCTACTCGACGTCCGACTACAACGCGTTCCGGCTGAACCCCGGCAAGGCCGGCGCGTTCGAGTGGAACACGCCGAAGGCCGGCGTCGCCGCGGACTACAGGACCGCGCCGATCGTGCACCGCTACAACTCGCTGAAGGACTACAGCGACGCGACCGGCAACGACCGGCACAGCGTGCTCGTCGACTACGACACGTTCGTAAACGTGACGATGCCCGACAGGACGGACCCGCAACGTTTATATAAGCCGGACGGCCTGGACTTCAGGCTGAAGCCCGGCTCTCCGGCGATCGACGCGGGCGTCGAGCTGCCGTCGATCACCGACGGCTTCACCGGCAAGGCGCCGGACATCGGCGCGTATGAAACAGGACGGCCGCTTCCGCAGTACGGGCCGCGCAGATAACGTATGGACACGACAGTCAGGCTGGCAGCGACGAAGGCGGGCGTCGGAGTGCGCGCGGTGCGCCGGATCAGGAAGGGCGACCGCATCGACGCGTGGGAACCGGGCGACATGATCTACGTGCCGCTCGAGTCGGTCAGGGACATCGAGTACCTGAAGTGGCTCAACGTCTTCGGCATCATCGCGTGGAAGGGCTTCTACGCGCCGAGAAACCCGATGAGGATGTCCGTCGCGTGGTACATCAACCACTCCACGCGGCCGAACGTGACGATCGCCGTCACGCCGTCGAAATGGATCATCCGCGCACGGCGCGAAATCAGGCCGGGCGAAGAGCTGACCGTCGATTACGGCACGCTCGATTTCAATCCGGCGCTGAAAATGCGGAAGCAGGTATAGTGGCGCCCATGCGTCCGGACGCGGCGACCGCGCAGTTCCTCGACATGCTCCGCAGTGCGGGCCGCCCGCCGGCACACGAGCTGCCGCTGGCCGAAGCGCGCGCGAACTCGAAGGGCGCGAGCCTCGCGCTTGCCGGGCCGAAGGCCGACGTGCACAAGGTCGAGGACCGGACGATCGACACGCCGGCAGGGAAGATTCGCGTGCGGTTGTTCTGGCCGCGTCCGGCCGCGAAAGACGAGCTGCTGCCGATCGTCGTGTACTTCCACGGCGGCGGCTTCGTGCTGTGCGATCTCGACACGCACGACGCGATCGCGCGCGGGCTGTGCAAAGGCGCTGACGCGATCGTCATGAACGTCGACTACGGGCTCTCGCCTGAGCACAAGTTTCCGTCCGCGGTGGACGAGGCGTATGCCGCGGCCGCGTGGGCGGCCGGACACGCGCGCGAGATCGGCGGCGACCGACGACGGATCGCGGTCGCCGGCGACAGCGCCGGCGGCAACCTGGCGACCGTCGTCTGCGCGCTCGCGAAGAAGAACGGCACGCCCGCCATCGCGTACCAGGCGCTGCTCTATCCCGTCGTCGACCTGAGCGGCTCGACGCCGTTCGAGTCGCGCAGGGAATTCGGCGGCGGCGAGTACTTCCTGTCGACGGAAGGCATGGCGTGGTTCAACACGCTGTACTTCAACGATCCGGCCCGCGAGGCCCGGGACGTACGCGCGTCGCCGCTGTTCAACGCCGACCTGCGCGGGCTGCCGCCGGCGCTCGTCGTCACGGCCGGCTGCGATCCGCTGCGCGACGAGGGGAAGCAGTACGCCGATCGCCTGAAAGAGGCCGGCGTGGCCGTCGACTACCGCTGTTTCGAGACGACGATTCACGCGTTCATGTCGTTTGCCGCGGCCATTCCCGCGGCATCCGAAGCGCTCGCGTTCGTCTCCGGGAAACTGCGTGAGGGGTTGAAGGGGTGAACGCGAAGGAAGTCGCGAACATCGCCGACACGTTCGCCGAAGAAGGCGACAGGCAAGGACGGCTGTCGCCGCCGGTCGTCGACGCGCTGCATCGCGAAGGCCTGCTCGGGATGTGGACGCCGAAGAGCGTCCGCGGCGGCAGTGAGCTCGACGTCGTCTCGTCGCTCGACGTGATCGCCGGCGTGTCGTACGGCGATCCGTCGGCCGGGTGGGTACTGATGGCGGCGGCGCTCGCGATCGGCACGGGCGCGGCCTATCTCGAGAACGCAGCCGTCGACGCGCTGTTTGGCGGCGATCGCCTGCCGGTCATCGCCGGACAGGGCACGCGGCCGGGCACGGCCGTGCCGGTCGCCGGCGGATTCCGTCTGAGCGGGGCGTGGAGTTTTGCGTCCGGCATCAAGCACGCGACGCACATTCACACGCTCGGTCTCGTCCAGGGAACGAACGAGCCGCGGATCTTCGTCCTGCCGGTCGGCGAAGCGTCGCTCATCGACAACTGGGACGTCCTCGGCCTGCGCGCGACCGGCAGCATCGACTACACGATCACCGACGTGTTCGTGCCCGAGGCCTATTCGCACTTCGCGGTCACCGAGACGCCGAAGCGCGGCGGAAGTCTGTACCGCATCGGCATCATCGGCTTCGCGGCGATCTGTCATTCGGCCTGGGCGTGCGGCATCGGCCGGCGCCTGCTCGACGAGCTTGCGGCCAAGGTCCGCGGCGGCACCGGCCGCTCGGGCTCGCAGGCGGCCAGCGAGACGTTCCACGAGCAGTACGCGAAAGCCGAGGCGTCGTATCGCGCGGCGC
>DATNBT010000052.1:0-11837 GCA_035571855.1 Vicinamibacterales bacterium | reverse complement strand
ACCACGACATCGACGACTCGACGCGCGCCGGGCTGCTGAAGGCGGCCGATCTCCCGAAGGAGCCCGTGCGCCTGCTGGGGACATCCTCGTCTCAGCGCATCGGCACGCTGGTCAAGGACGTGGTCACGGAGACGCTCAAGGGCGGCCTCACCGAGATCCGCATGAGCGACGCCATCCTGCAGGCGATGCTCGCGCTGCGGACGTTCCTGTTCGACGCCGTCTACGAGAACAGCCTCGCCACCGTCGAGTTCAAGAAAGCGACCGGCATTCTCAGCGGCCTGTGGGACAAGGTCCGCGAGCGGCCCGAAGAGTTCCTGGACATGAAGACCGTCGAAATCGAGGGCCTCGACGTCGCCGCCCGCGACTTCATCGCCGGCATGACCGACCGCTACGCCGTCCGCCTGTTCGAGCAGCTGTATATCCCCAAGCCCTGGGCTATCGATTGAAAGCGCGCCGGCTGCTCGCAGCCGCGGCGGTACTGTTCTGCACCGCTCGCGTTCAATGTCAGGACTGGACGCGCATCGGCAGCGAGCAGGGCATCGAAGTCTCGCGGCGTGGCGTCCCCGGCAGCCGGGTCGTCGCGTTCAAAGGCACGGGCACGATCGACGCGCCCTTATGGAAGGTCGCGGCGATTCTGCTCGACACGCGCCGCGCGCACGAGTGGGCCGACAGCCTCGTCGAGTCGCGCGTCGTGGAAAGGCTCCGGCCCGACGCGTACGTCGAGTACAACCACATCGCCATGCCGTTCATCCTCAAAGATCGTGAGTTTGTGTCGGAGGTCTCGATTCAGATTGACGGCGCGCAGAAGACCGTGTCGCTTGTCTACAAACCCACGACCGTCGAAGCGGGCGCGACGCGGGGACGCGTGCGCGGCGAGATTCTGTCGGGGACGTTCCGGGTCCAGGCGGTCGACCGGATGCGATCGGCCCTGACCGCCGAGCTCCAGTGCGATCCGAAAGGCGCGATTCCGGCGTGGGTCGCGAATATGTTTCAGAAGAACTGGCCGATCAAAACGTTCGAGGGTCTTCGCGCGCAGGCCGCGAAATCAGACGTCGATGTGCCGGACGCCTTCAAGGATTTGTTAGCTCCCGTCAGACGGTTCTGATTCCAGATACCAAATCACCAAGGTACCAAATTACGCAAGTACCCGCTTCAGTTGTTATACTTAGGGGTTCCATGCGGCTCGACTTAGGCAAGATCAGGACGCCGCACGAGCACTTCGAGCGGGTGTTTCCGCCCGAGGCGTTCGCGGCCCCGAATGGGGACAAGGGCGACGAGTTCACGATCTCGGCGCCGGTGAAGCTCGCGTTCGAGATTTTCAAGGACAAGAGCACGTTCCGCCTGGCCGGCAGCACGCAGACGACGCTCGAAGTGCCGTGCAGCCGCTGCCTCGAGACGATGAGCGTGGCCGTCGACGCGTCGTTCGACCTGCGGTATCAGCCGCACTCGACCAACGTCGGCAACGGAGACGACGAGCAGGAGATCGAAGAGGACGATCTGACGACGGCGTTCTATCAGAACGACGAGATCGACCTCGAGCAGCTGATGCGCGAGCAGTTCTACCTCGCGTTGCCGATGAAGCCGCTGTGCAGCGAGAGCTGCCGGGGGCTGTGCCCGGTGTGCGGGACGAACCTGAACAAGGGAAGCTGTGACTGCAGGCGCGACTGGGAAGATCCGCGACTTGCCGCGCTGAAAGAGCTGAGAACGGAAAAGAGAAGCCACGATGCCTAATCCCAAACGACGCCATTCCAAGACGCGGACGGCCAAGCGCCGCACGCACGACGCGCTGAAGGCCACGGGCCTCGGCGAGTGCCCGCACTGTCACGAGCCGAAGGCGCCGCACCGCGTGTGCGGCAACTGCGGCTACTACAAAGGACGGCAAGCGCGCGCGGTACCCGAGGACTAGTTGATCTGGATCGCCGTTGACGCGATGGGCGGCGACGAGGCGCCGCGGCATATCGTCGACGGAGCGCTCGCGGCCGCGCGTCACTTCGATCTGGGTGTCCTGCTCGTCGGGCGTGCGGCGGCCATTGACGCCGAGCTCGCGAACACATTCTTTGTCGACAAGAGCCGCGTGAAGATCGTCGATACGCCGGACGCGGTCGACATGAAGGACCCGTCGCCCGGGTCGACGCTGCGCCGCACGCCCGGCGCGTCGATCAGAGTCGCGGCCGACGCGGTGGCGCGGGGGGACGCGGCGGCGCTCGTCAGCGCCGGCCACACGGGCGCGACGGTCATGGCGGCGCACGCGGCATTCGGCATGCTGCCGGGCGTCGATCGCCCCGCGCTCGCCGCGGTGATTCCGACGAGAAAGAAGCCGGCGCTGCTCCTCGACGTCGGCGCCAGCGTGGAATGCCGGCCGCCCCACCTGCTGCAGTTCGCGGTGATGGGCAGCATGTTCGCGCGCGTCGTGTACGACATCGCGGTGCCGCGCGTGGGCCTGCTGTCGATCGGGCACGAAGAAACCAAGGGCAACGAGTTGACGCGCGAGGCGCACCAGCTGCTGAAAGCCTCGCCCGTCCATTTCATCGGCAACGTCGAGGCGCGCGACGTCTACAGCGGCGGCGCCGACGTGATTGTCTGCGACGGCTTCACGGGGAATGTCGCGCTGAAGACGAGCGAAGGGCTCGTCGAACTGGTCGAGGGGCTGTTGAGCGACGAGCTGTCGAGCACGTTCACCAATCGAGTGGGGTCTCTCCTGACGCGCCGCGCCACGCGCCACATCCGGATGCGCGTCGACTACTCCGAGTCGGGCGGCGCGCCGCTCCTCGGCGTCGCCGGCGTCACCATCGTCGGTCACGGCCGCTCGAGCGCCAAGGCCGTGCGCAACGCCGTCGCGATGGCGTACCGGTTCGCCACCACCAGCTTCATTCAGCGCGTCGGCCAGGAAATCGCCGCCGCCTCTCCCGCATGATCGCATTCCTGTTTCCAGGCCAGGGCTCGCAGAAGGTCGGCATGGGCAAGGCGCTCGCCGACGCATTTCCGATCTGCAGGCAGACGTTCGAGGAAGCGGATGCCGCGCTCGGTTATCCGCTGAGCCGCATCATCTTCGAAGGGCCGGAGGATCAGCTCACGCTGACGGAGAACACGCAGCCCGCGATCCTGACGATGAGCGTCGCGGCCGGGCGGCTGCTCGAGGAGAAGGGGCTGCCGGTGCCGGCCTTCGTCGCGGGCCACAGTCTCGGCGAGTACACGGCCAACGTCGCCGCCGGCACGTTCTCTTTTGCCGACGCCGTGCAGATCGTCCGCCGCCGCGGGAAGTACATGCAGGAAGCCGTGCCGGTCGGGACGGGCGCGATGGCGGCGATTCTCGGCCTCGATGCCGGGAAGGTGGCGCAGGCCTGTGCCGAGGCCGCTCAGGGAGAAGTCGTCAGCCCCGCGAACATCAACGGCGCGGGACAGATCGTCATCGCCGGCGCGACGGCGGCCGTCGCGCGCGCGAGCGAGAAAGCGAAGGCGCTTGGCGCCAAACGCGCGATTCCGCTGCCCGTCAGCGCGCCGTTCCACTGCGCCATGATGAAGCCGGCCGAGGATCGCCTCGCGCCGGAGCTGCGCGCGCTGAAGACGCGGGACCCGCGCATGCCGATCGTGGCCAACGTCGACGCCGAACCGAAGCGCGACGCAAAAAGCGCCATCGAGGCGCTCGTCGCCCAGGTCTCGTCGCCGGTGAGGTGGGAAGCCGTCGTCCAGCGCCTTGCGAAAGAAGGCGTCACAACGTATGTTGAGGTAGGTCCCGGCACGGTCCTCAGCGGTCTGGTGAAGAAGATCCAGAAGGACGCGACAGTGCTGAACGTCGCAACCCCGGACGACCTCGCAGCCATCGAAGGACTCAAGTCCGCCTGACGGCGGACGCTACCGATGTTTTCACTCTCCAACAAGGTCGCGCTTGTGACCGGTGCGTCACGCGGCATCGGCAGGGCCATCGCCACGCGCCTGGCCGGGCAGGGCGCGCTCGTCGTGTGCGCCGCGCGCGGCGACCACGCGAACGCGACGGCCGACGCGATCGTCGCCGCCGGCGGGAAGGCCGATGCGATCACGCTCGACGTCACCGACGACGCCGCGCTGGCCAAGGCGCCCGCGGACATCGTGGCGAAGCACGGCAGCCTCGACATCGTCGTCAGCAACGCGGGCATCACGCGCGATCAGCTGCTGATGCGGATGAAGCGCGAGGACTGGGACGCCGTCATCGCGACGAACCTGACCGCCACCTTCACGCTGACGCAGGCGGCCATCCGCCCGATGCTGAAGCAGAAGGGCGGCCGCATCATCGCCATCGGATCGGTCGTCGGCGAGATCGGCAACGCGGGGCAGGCCAACTACGCGGCGTCGAAGGCGGGGCTGATTGGCTTCGCGAAGGCGCTCGCGCGCGAGGTCGCGTCGCGCGGCATCACGGTGAACGTGATCACGCCCGGCATGATCGACACGGACATGACGCGCGCGCTGAGCGAAAAGGCGTCGGTCGACTGGGCGTCGCAGATTCCGCTCGGGCGCCTGGGCACGGGAGACGATATCGCCGCGGCGGCGTGCTATCTTGCGTCCGACGAGGCAGCGTATAT
The DNA here is from genome assembly GCA_035571855.1 of Vicinamibacterales bacterium. Lineage (GTDB taxonomy): Bacteria > Acidobacteriota > Vicinamibacteria > Vicinamibacterales > CAVVIG01 > DATNBT01. The sequence goes on along the minus strand of DATNBT010000052.1, from coordinate 7,281 downwards.
TACAGGGCACGTTCTCGCCGTCAACGGCGGGATGAGTATGTAGGTGTTGAGGAGGATCGAATGGCCGTTTCCGACAAAGTGAAGAGCATCATCGTAGAGCAGCTGGGCGTCGACGAAGAGGAAGTGACCCCGGATGCGTCGTTCGTGGACGACCTGGGCGCCGACTCGCTCGACACCGTCGAGCTCGTGATGGCGTTCGAAGAGGAGTTCGGCATCGAGATTCCCGACGAGGACGCCGAGAAGATCACGCGCGTCAAGGAAGCCGTCGAATATATCGAGTCGCACGCCAAGTCCAAGAAGTAGATGGCAGAGAAGCGGAGAGTCGTCGTCACCGGCATCGGCCTGGTGACGCCGCTCGGCATCGGGACCGAAAAGAACTGGGAGGCCCTCCTCGCCGGCAAGAGCGGCATCGGGCCCATCACCCATTTCGATCTCAACGAGTTCGAGCACGAGTACACCACTCGGATTGCCGGTGAGGTCAAGGACTTCGACCCCCTCGCGTTCGTGGAGAAGAAGGACGTCAAGAAGATGGACGTCTTCATCCAGTACGCGATCGCGGCGTCGCAGTTCGCCGTCGGGGACGCGAAGCTGACGATTACGCCGGAGGATGCGCCGCGGACCGGCGTGTTCATCGCCTCGGGCATCGGCGGGTTCACCACGATCGAACGCGAGCACCGCGAACTGCTCAAAGGCGGCCCGCGCAAGATCTCTCCGTTCTTCATTCCGTCCGCCATCATCAACCTCGCCGCGGGCCAGGTGTCGATCCGCCTCGGGGCGAAGGGCCCCAACTCCGCGACGTGCACGGCGTGTTCGGCGTCCGCCCACGCGATCGGCGACGCCTACGAAATCATCCTGCGCGGCGCGGCCGACGTCATGATCGCCGGCGGATCCGAGGCCGCCATCACGCCGATGGGCGTCGGCGGCTTCGCGGCGCTGCGCGCGCTCTCGACGCGCAACGACGACCCGCAGCGCGCGAGCCGGCCCTTCGACAAGGACCGCGACGGCTTCGTCGTCGGCGAAGGATCCGGCATGCTCGTGCTCGAGGAGTACGAGCGCGCGAAGAGGCGCGGCGCGAGAATCTACGCCGAGCTCGTCGGCTACGGCATGTCCGCCGACGCGTACCACATCACCGCGCCGTCGGAAGACGGCGACGGCCCGTTCCGCGTCATGAGCGCGGCGCTCGCCAGCGCCGGCCTCGAGCCGTCCGCCATCGACTACATCAACGCGCACGGCACCTCGACGCCGCACGGCGACCGCGTCGAGACGATTGCCATCAAGCGCGCGTTCGGCGACCACGCGAAGCACGTCGCGGTCTCGTCCACGAAATCCATGACGGGCCATCTGCTCGGCGCCGCCGGCGGCCTCGAGGCGGGCATCGCCGTCCTCGCCGTCCATCACCAGATCGCGCCGCCGACCATCAACCTCGACTGCCCCGATGAGGAGTGCGATCTCGATTACGTGCCGAAGGTGGCACGGCCCATGAAGATCGAATACGCGTTGTCGAACTCCTTCGGGTTCGGAGGCACCAACGCGGCGCTTCTGTTCAAGCGCTTCGCCGGGTAGCCGGGCGCCGCGGTGAATTGTGGCATCTGATCATCTGGTCCATGTGGCCATCAATTGCCAGCCTGACCAGATGCCCCGCTGACCAAATTCATGAAGATCGCAGTCTGTCTGAAGCAGGTCCCCACGCGGGACTGGCAGCCGCGTCTGGACGACGGGAAGACGTGGATCCGCGAGCAGGACGCGACGTTCGAGATGAACGAGCCCGACGCGTACGCGCTCGAGGAAAGCCTGCGGCTCAAGGAAAAACACGGCGGAGAGGTCGTGGTCTGCTCGGCCGGGCCGGCGCGCGTGGCGCAGGTCCTGCGCGAAGCGCTCGCGCGCGGCGCTGACCGCGCGATTCACGTCCAGAGCGAGGCGTTTGCCGGAGCCGATGCGTTCGCCGTCGCCGGCGCGCTTGCCGAGGCGGTGAAGGACGAACAGTTCGACCTCATCCTGACGGGCCTCCAGTCCGACGATCAGGGACTCGGCCAGACCGGCGTCATCCTCGCCGAGAAGCTCGGCCTGCCGCACGCGACGATCGTGATGGAAGTGGACGCCGCACCGCCGACGCTCCGCGTCAAACGCGAGCTCGAAGGCGGCTGGTTCCAGTGGGTGAGCATGCCGCTGCCCGCGGTGCTGACGATCCAGAGCGGCATCAACCAGCTTCGCTACGCGACGCTCAAGGGCATCATGGCGGCGAAGAAGAAAGAGATTAAAGCCGTCGCTGCCGCCGCGCCGGCTTCGAAGATCAGGATCGCCAGCCTCTACGTGCCCGAGAAGGCGAAGAAGACGCAGCTCATCGAAGGCGCGCCCGCGGCCGCGGCGAAAGAGCTGGTGCGCAAGCTGCGCGAAGAGGCGAGGGTCATTTGATTCTCGTCGTCGCTGAACAGCGGGACGGCAAGCTCAATCGCGCGAGCTGGGAGTCGATTGCCGCTGCGCAGCAGCTCGGGCAGCCGATCACGGTGCTCGTGATTGGCGCCGCCGCCGCCGGCGAGCTCGCCGCGGCGCAGGCGCAGGAAGTCGTCACGATCGAGTCGCCCGCGCTCGAGCACTACACACCGGACGGCTACACGTCGGCGCTCGCGCAGGCCATCGAACAGCTCAAGCCGTCGCAGGTGTTTCTGCCGCACACGTACCAGACGCGCGACTTCGCGCCGAAGCTCGCCGCCCGTCTTGATCGAGCGCTTGTGACCGACGTCACCGCGATTAAGGCTGAACCGCGAACCGCGAACGGCGAACCCCGATTCGTTCGTCCGATGTTCCAGGGCAAACTGACGGCCGACGTCGTACCGCAGGGACCGGAGCCGCACTTCATCACGACGCAGATCGGATCGTTCCGCGCCGATCAGGCGGCCAGAGGCGCGTCGCCGGCGCCGATTCGCGCGCTGACCGTGAACGTCGACGCGGCGTCGATTCGACAGAAACCCGAGGCGCCGTTCCAGGAAGCGCGGCACGCGGTCGATCTGTCGCAGGCCGAACGCATCGTGTCGGTCGGCCGCGGCATCAAGGAGCAGGACAAGATCGCGCTCGCGCGCCAGCTCGCCGACGCGCTGCATGCCGAGCTCGCGGCGTCGCGCCCCATCTGCGACGCGGGCTGGCTGCCGATGGAACGGCAGGTCGGAAGCAGCGGCCAGACGGTCGCGCCGAAGCTCTATCTCGCGCTCGGCATCTCGGGCGCCATCCAGCACCTGGTCGGCATGAAGGGCAGCCAGACGATCGTCGCGATCAACAAAGATCCCGACGCGCCGATCTTCGAAGTCGCCGAATACGGCATCGTCGGCGATTTATTCGAGATCGTGCCCGCGATGCTCGACGCCCTCAAATAAAATAACAGCGCGTGCAGACGCTCGCGTTCTGGATCCTCTTCCTCGGGTTCGTCGGCGCCTTCGCGGCGCAGGTCGCCACGCGCGTCCGCCTCATCGCCGCCGCCCCCGGACAATTCGCCCTCGTCAGCGTCCCCGGCCACATCCGCCGCTTCGTCGTCGACGTCCTGCTTCAGGCGCGCACCATTCGCGAACGGCCGATCGCCGGCCTCGCGCACGCGCTGGTGTTCTGGGGCTTCGTCGCGTTCGCCGGCTACACGTCGGTCGAATTCCTGCGCGGCCTCGGCATCGTCGATCTGACCGGCACGCGATGGTTTTTCGCGTACCGCATCATCCTCGTGCCGTTTGCGACGGCTGTGCTCGCCGGCATCCTGTTCCTGCTGGTTCGTCGCGCCATCTTCCGTCCGTCGGCGCTCGGCGCACACGTGTCGACCGAATCGATCGTCATCGCGCTGTTCATCGCGACGCTGATGGTCACGTTCCTCCTCGCGTTCAACCTCGACGACCAGACGATGGCCGGCCGCGTGAACTGGTGGCTGCACATGTCGGTGATCCTGGCGTTTCTGGCGCTGATCCCGGCGAGCAAGCACATGCACCTCGTGCTGTCGCCCGTCACCGTGTTTCTGAAGTCGCTCGAGCTCGGACGGGTGCCGAACCTGGATTTCGAGAAGGAAGAGGTCGGGCTCGAGACGGTCAAAGACCTGCCGAAGAAGACCGTGCTCGACGCGTTCACCTGCGTCGAGTGCGGACGATGCCAGGTGAACTGCCCGGCGTTCGGCGCGGGGAAGGAACTGAACCCGAAGGCGCTGATTCTGCGCGCGCAGGAGGCGCTCCTCGCCGGCGCCCCGGACGCGAAGCTCGGGGCGGTCCTCGGCGAAAAAGAGCTCTGGCAGTGCACGACGTGCGGCGCGTGCGAGAACCAGTGTCCGGTCGGCATCGAGCACGTGCCGATGATCATCGGCGCGCGCCGCGGGCTCGCGAGCAACGGGGAGGCGCCGGAGTACCTCGCGGGCATGTTCAACAACCTCGAGCGGCGCAAGAACATCTGGGGCCTCGGGTACGACCAGCGGCAGAAGTTCGTGACGGCGGCGGCGCTGGAGACGTTCGACCCAACGAAGCACGACGTGCTCGTGTGGCTCGGCTGCGCGGGCTCGTTCGAGGCGGATTATCAGAAGTCCATGCGATCGCTCTTCGAGATCCTGCGCGCGAAGGGCATTCGGTTCGGCGTGCTGTCGAAAGAGCAGTGCACCGGCGATCCCGCGAAGCGCACGGGCAACGAGTACATGTTCCAGGAGCTCGCGCAGGCGAACATCGAGGACCTCAAGGCCGCCGGCCCGAAGAAGATCCTCACGTCGTGTCCGCACTGCGTGAAGACGATCGGTGAGGACTACCGCCGCTTCGGCTACGACGTCGAGATCGTCCACTCGTCGGTCTACGTCGCCGAGCTCCTCAAGCATGAACCCGTGAACCGTGAACACGTGAACGACGCGGTCACATTCCATGACCCCTGCTATCTGGGCCGCTACGCGGGAAAGGTCGACGAACCTCGGGAGCTCCTCGTGAAGTTCGGCGGCGACATCAAGGAGCCGGAACGCAACCGCGACAACCCGTACTGCTGCGGCGCGGGAGGCGGGCTGCTGTTTGCCGACAAGGAAGAGGAACCCGGCAGCCGCATCAGCGACGTGCGGTTCAAGCAGCTCACGGCCACGGGCGCCGGCACGGTGGTGACGGCGTGTCCGTTCTGCTCGATCATGCTCAAAGGCGCCCAGTCGAGCGCCACATCGTCTCCGGCAGCGAACGTACAATTCGTCGACCTGATGACGTTCGTAAAGGATCGGATGTGAGCGACGCCGCCTCGTGGCGCGCGTCGGCCTGGAAGCGATTTCAAGCCAAAGCGATTTCGATCCTCGGCTACAGAATCTGCGCGGTCCTCGGCGCCACGCTGAAGTGGCGCGTCGAAGGCCTGCAGCATTACGACGAGGTCGTGCTCGGCGGCCACCAGCCGATCATGGGGTTCTGGCACGGCCGCATTCTCCCCGCGACGATCTATTTCAGAAACCGCGGCATCGTCGTCATCACCAGCTCGAACTTCGACGGCGAGTGGATCGCCGGCATCATCCGGCGGTTCGGATACGGCACCGCGCGCGGCTCCTCGTCGCGCGGCGGCAGCCGGGCGCTGATTCAGATGATGCGCGACATGGAAGCGGGCAAGCCGACGGGATTCACGCTCGACGGCCCGCGCGGCCCGGCGCGCGTCGCGCATTCCGGTGCGGTGTGGCTGTCGAAGGCGACCGGCAATCCCGTGCTGCCGTTTCATCTCGAAGCCAGCCGGCACTGGACCGTGAACAGCTGGGACCAGACGCAGATTCCCAAGCCGTTCTCGACCGTCGCGCTCGTGGTCGGCGAACCGTTTTTCGTCCCGGAAGACACGAGCGAAACCGAGATCGAGGCTGCGCGCCAGCAGCTGGAGCAGCGACTTCAACAGCTTGAAACGCGGGCGAGGGCGTTGGTGGCAGAATAGAGCGGTGCGCCCACTGCTGACCTTGCTGATGGCCATCGCCTTCACGGCTGCCTGCAGGCAGGTGCCGAGGGATCAGCTGGCCAAGACCACCTCCTTGGATCCGTACAAAGCCGACGTCCTGAAATTCCGCGAGCAGCGCGAAGCCAAGCTCACCTCGGATACCGGCTGGCTCACGATCGCCGGCCTGTATTTCCTGACCAGGGCGGACACGACGGTCGGCTCCTCCGCGCGGAACGACGTCGTCCTTCCCGCGAGCGCGCCGCCGCGCCTGGGCACATTCGTCCTGCGGAACAACAGAGTCAGCGTGAACCTCGAGCCGGGCGTGAAGGTGACGCTGCTCGACGGCAAGCCGTTCGGCGGCGGCCCGATCAAGTCCGACGGCGACGGCCCGCCGGATCGACTGGTCATGGGAGACGTGCAGGTCTGGATTCACCAGAGCGGCGAGCGGCCGGCGATTCGCGTCCGGGACAGGCACAACCACCTGCGCACGGCGTTCACCGGCATGAAGTGGTATCCCGTGAACACGGCCTACAAAGTCGAAGGCACGTTCGAGCCGTTCGACAAGGTGAAGACGTTCGAGGTGCCGAACATGCTCGGCGACATCGACAAGATGGAATCGCCTGGCCATGTGAAGTTCACGTTGAACGGCAAACAGCACGACATGCTCGCCATCACGGAAGACGACGAGAATTTCTGGTTCATCTTCCGCGACCTGACGAGCGGGGAAGACACGTACCCGGCGGCGCGTTTCCTCTACACGGGCCGCCCGGACGCGAACGGCAAAGTGACGCTCGACTTCAACCGCGCGGAAAATCCGCCGTGCGCGTTCAATCCGTACGCGACGTGTCCGCTGCCGCCGCCTGAGAACCGCCTGCAGGTCCGCGTCGAAGCGGGCGAAAAGATCTACGAACGGCATTGAAGCGGGTGCGGCCCATCGCGCTGCTGCTTGCGCTGGCGCTCGTCGCCGGCGGGGCCACACGCGCTGCGGCGCCGATCCTCATCCTCATCTCCTTCGACGGCTTCCGCTGGGACTACATCAATCGCGGTGAGACGCCGAATCTCGAAGCGCTCGCGTCGCACGGCGTGCGGGCGCAGGGCCTGATTCCCTCGTTTCCGTCGTTCACCTTTCCGAACCACTACACGATCGCCACGGGCCTCTATCCCGAGCATCACGGCATCGTCGCGAACACGATGGACGATCCGCGCTGGCCGGAGCGCTTCTCGATGACGTCGCCGACGTCACGCGAGCAGCGATGGTGGGGCGGCCAGCCGATCTGGGTGACCGCGCGGCTGCAGGGCCTGCGGTCGGCGGGCATTTTCTGGCCGGGATCGGACGTCGCGGTGAACGGCATTCCGCCGAACGCCGCGCTGTCGTTCGACGACAAGATGCCGAAC
>DATNBT010000051.1:0-8061 GCA_035571855.1 Vicinamibacterales bacterium | reverse complement strand
GGGTTGAACGCCATGCCCTGCTGGTTGCGCTGGCCGAACGTGTAGATCTCCGGCAGGTACCCGGCCTTCCCGACAAACGGGTTGTCTTTCGGAATGCTGCCGTCGTCATTCACGCGGATCACCTTGCCGAAGTCGTCCTTCGGATTCTGGCCGCCGTCGGGACGATCGCGATCGCCGCAGGTGATGAGCAGCGTGCCGTCTTTCGCGAACAGCAGGCGCGAGCCGAAGCGGCCGTCGGCCGTGTCGTTGCCCTTCATCCACGACTCGGAAACGAACACGTCCTTGACGTCCGTCAACGCCATGCCGTCCAGCTTCGCGCGGAACACGGCCGTCGTCGCGCCTTTCTCGCCGTCTTTGACGTACGAGAAGTAGACGAGATGGTTCGTCGCAAAATTCGGATGCAGCGCGACGTCCAGCAGTCCCGCGAGGCCGCGGACGTGAATCGGCGGCAGGCCGGAGATCGGCGTCGGATCGAGCACGCCATTGCGCATGATCCGGAGGCGGCCCGGCCGTTCGGTGATCAGCAGGTCGCCGTTCGGCAGCCACGTCATGGCCCACGGATGCGACAGCGCCTTCGTGACGACGGTGACGCGAACCTTGTGCTGCTCGGCCGTGTCGAGCACGATCGGCGCGTCAGGGAGCGGCACCGGCGCGACGCCGACCGACAGCCGGCCGCCGCCGCGTCCACCACGCCCGCCGCGTCCGCGCTCCTGTGCAAAGACAGCGGACATCAGCGCAAGACAGACTCCAGCGACAACGGCGATTCGTTTCATGTGCGTGAGTATAATCGGCCCGTTCAAGGAGACGCCCGTGAGAAAGACATTGTGGTGTGCCAGCGTCGTGGCGATTGCGGCCGGCGCCGCCTGGACGGCCAGCGGCCAGAAGAGCCAGAACCACGACTGGCCGGAGTACTCATCCGACAAAGGCGCGACGAAGTATTCGTCGCTTGATCAGGTCAACAAGGACACCGTCGGCAAGCTGCAGATTGCCTGGCGGCAGTCCGGCGTCCCCGCCGAACTCAAAGGCGCGTATCCGGAAGCGCAGGCGCCCACCAACTGGGAGGCCACGCCGATCATGGCCGACGGCCTGCTCTACATGTCGAGCGGCGTCGGCACGGTCGTCGCGCTCGATCCGGCGTCCGGCAAGGTGGTGTGGTTCGACATCCCGCCGCATGACGAGGGCAAGCCGGCGCCGCGCGGCGGCTCGACACGCGGCGTCGCGTTCTGGAAAAACGGCGGCGAGTCGCGGATCTTCGCCATGCAGGGCTCGAACCTCATCGCGCTCGACGCGAAAACGGGCAAGCGCATTGCCGGCTGGGGCACGGGCGGCCTCGTCGATCTCAAGACCGTCGGGTACGACCGCGGCGGCGTCACCGGCTACCGCAACAGCAGCGGACCGATCGTCGTCCGCGACGTCGTCATCGTCGGCGGCGTGCCTGCGCCGGCCACGGATTATCTGAACGAGCGCGTGAAGGCGACGAAGGAAGCGCCGCCCGACGACGTGCGCGGGTTCGACGCGAAGACGGGCAAGCACCTGTGGACGTTCCACGTCGTGCCGCGCAAGACCGAGTTCGGCGTGGACACGTGGCTCGACGGATCGCTCGAGTACTCGGGCAACAGCGGCGTCTGGTCGCTGCTCTCGGGCGACCAAGAACTCGGCTACGTGTACCTGCCGACGGAAGAAGCGACCGGCGACTACTACGGCGGCACGCGGCCCGGCGAAAACCTCTTCGCCGAAAGCGTCGTGTGCCTCGACGCGAAGACCGGCAAGCGCGTGTGGCATTTCCAGACGCTGCATCACGGTCTCTGGGATTACGACCTCCCTGCCGCGCCGATCCTGACCGACATCACGGTCAACGGCCGCAAGGTGAAGGCGCTCGCGCAGGTGACGAAGCAGGCGTACACGTTCGTGCTGGACCGCACGAACGGCAAGCCGATCTGGCCGATCGAGGAGCGTCCGGCGCCGAAAGGCGAAGTACCGGGCGAGTGGTATTCCCCGACGCAGCCGATTCCGACGAAGCCTCCGGCGTTCGATCAGCAGGGCGTCACCGAGAACGATCTGCTCGACTACACGCCGGAGCTGAAAGCCGAGTCGAAGAAGATCGTCGACCAGTACAACTACGGCCCGGTCTACACGCCGCCCGAAGTGGCGGGCACGCCGAAGGGCAAGAACGGCACGATTCTCGTGCCGGGCACCAACGGCGGCGCCGACTGGGGCGGCGCGGCGTTCGATCCCGAGACCGGCATTCTCTACGTCCCGTCGACGCACATGCCCGACATCAAAGGCATGGTCCACTCGCAGAACCCGGAGTCGAACATGCCGTGGGTGACGCGCGCGTGGCCCAAGATGCTCGGGCCGCAGGGGCTGCCCGATCCGTTCAAGCCGCCGTACGCGAAGCTGACGGCGATCGATCTGAACAAAGGCGACGTCCTCTGGTCGGTCGCCAACGGCCCCGGCATCAAGAACCATCCCGCGTTCAAGGGCCTGACGCTGCCCGACATCGGCACGCCGGGCCGCAACGCGGCGATCGTCACCAAGACGCTGGTCTTCATGGGCGAAGGCAGCGACACCGGCGTCGGCGTGCCCGCGGGATTCGGCGGCAGGATGTTCCGCGCGTTCGACAAGAAGACCGGCGCGATCGCGTGGGAGATGGAACTGCCCGCCGGCGTCAGCAACGCGCCGATGACCTACATGGTCAACGGCAAGCAGTACATATTGGTGGCGATCTCCGGACGGCAGCACCCCGGCGAGCTCGTCGCCCTGGCGATCCCATGAAGAAGATTTGTCTTTTCGTTTTGATCGCGGTCGCAACGGTTTCCGCGCAGAAGAAAGACGCCGGCGTCACGTCCGAGAATCTCGAACGGCCGGCGCCCGAAGACTGGCTGATGTACAGCCGGACGTACGACGCGCAGCGGTACAGCCCGCTCGAGTTCGTCAACACGCGCAACGTCCCGCAGCTCAAAACCGCGTGGACGAAGCCGCTCGCGACAGGCACCTACGAGAGCATCCCGATCGTCCACAACGGCGTGATGTATCTCGCGCAGCCCGGCGCCTCCGTCGTGGCCCTGAACGCGACGAACGGCGAGACGATCTGGGAGTACAAGCGCGAAGGCGCGCCCGCGTCGCGCACGAAGACGCTCGCGATCTATCGCGACATGATCTATTACGCCGCTCCCGACGGCTTCATCGTCGCGCTCGATGCGTCGACGGGAAAAGTCCGCTGGGAGACGAAGACCGACGGCGGCATGACGTCCGGTCCTGTCGTGATCGAAGGCAAAGTTCTGACGGGACGGACGTGCAACACATCGCGGAAGAACTGCTACATCTCCGCGCACGACGCGATGACCGGCGCGGAGGCCTGGAAGTTCTACACCGCGGCGGGAGACGACGACCCGGGCGGCGCGAGCTGGGCGGGCGCGCCCGAAGACAAACGGTTCGCGTCGACGTGGGGACTGCCGGGCAACTACGACCCCGTCCTGAAATTAATCTACTGGGGCGTCGCGAACCCGACGCCGAACACGCGCATGGAGCGTCACGGCGGCAGGTTCGACGCGATTCCGTTCACGGCGCCGGCGGATCTCTACAGCAACTCGACGCTCGCGATTAATCCCGCGACCGGAAAGCTGGTCTGGTACTACCAGCACCTGCCCGGCGACGACTGGGACGAAGACTACACGCACGAGCGCACGCTGCTCCGCACGCGCGTCCGTCCCGATCCGAAGTTCGTGAAGTGGATCAACCCGGACATCCGCCGCGGCGAGACGCGAGATGTCGCGGTGATGGTCGGCGAGGGCGGCGGCATCTTCACGCTCGATCGCCGCAACGGGCAGTTCCTCTGGGCGAGCCCGTTCCCGTTCGACGCGCCGAACTTCCTCATCTCCGGCATCGACGGCAAGACGGGCCGCGTCACGATCAACAGGGACCTCGTGTTCACCGGACCCGGCCAGCATCACGTCATCTGCTTCTGGAACACGCGCAGCTACTGGCCGACGGCCTATCACCCGCGGCAGAACGCGCTCTTCGTCCCCTGGGTCGACAACTGCCTCGACAACACGAGCGCCGTCCCGGCAAAGGACGGTCAGCCCGCGCAGCCCGCCAAACGCGGCGGCATCCAGCGCGAAGGCGGCAAGATCGAGGAGTTCGGCGGCCTCGCGAAGATCAACATGGAGACCGGCGAAATCCAGCACATATATAAAGGTAGGGCCCCGGGCAACGGCGCCGTGCTGACCACGGCCGGCGATCTCGTGTTCTGGGGCGATCTCGACGGCAAGTTCCGCGCCTTCGACGCCGCGAGCGGAAAGATCCTCTGGGAGACGGCGCTCGGCGGGTCGATCGACAACAGCACGATCACCTACGCCGTGAACGGCAAGCAGTACATCGCGGTCATGAGCGGCGAAGGTCTGCTGACGGGCGGGCTCATCACCGAGGCCGGCATCTCGCCGGCGCGGAGGCACAATGAGATGTACGTGTTCGCGCTGCCTTAGCATCCTTGTCGCGCTGTCGTTCACGTTCATCTTCACGTTCACACCTGCCCTTCAGGCGCAGCAGGCGATTCAGATTTTCCTGAGCGCCGTCGACGCCGACGGCAAGCCCGTCACGGATCTCCGCGCGGAAGACATCCAGATTCAGACCGACGGCTCCGAATGCAAGACGACGAAGTTCGAGGAGATCACCTGGCCGGTCAGGCTGACGCTGATGGTCGACAACGGGCCGGTGCACAGCGACGCCCTGCGCCAGCTCCGCGAGGCGCTGCGGAAGTTTTTCGCCGAGCTGCCCGCCGACATGGACGTGACCATCGTCAGCACGGATCCGGCGCCGCGATTCATCTACAAGGGCGGGACCGACCGCACGAAGATGCTCTCGAGCCTCGACCTGCTCATTCCCGACACGGGCGCGCCGAAGTTCATCGACGCGATGGCGGAAGCGGCCGATCGGGTGGACAAGGACAAGCGGGACAAGAACAAGGAGAAGGGCAACTTCTTCCCCGTCTTCATGATGGTCGGCAGCGCCGGCCTCGAAGGCAGCAACCCGCGCGACTACCAGATTCAGAAGCTGTTCAAGCAGGTGTCGGACAACGCGATCACCGTGCACGTGGTGATGCAGCAGAACCCGAACCGGTCGGTCGACATCGCGAGCGGCACGAACCAGGTCGAAGTGGGCATCCGCCTCACGCAGGGCACGGGCGGCCGGTACGAGAGCATCAACACCGAAACGCGCCTGTCGACGCTGCTGCCTGAGTTCGGCAAACAGATCGCCGCGAGCCACACGCGGCAGTCGCATCAGTACCGCATCACGTGCCAACCGTCCGGCGGGACGCCGAAGCAGATCTCGGCGAAGACCGATCGCGCGGGCCTGTCGGCCGCCCTGACGTTGGACGGGCGTATCCCGTAAGATCCGAGGACGCGGAGAGATAAAATATCAGTCCTCATGTCCTTCTTGCGTCACGACTGGACCATCCCTCAAATCGAAGACATCTACACCGCGCCGCTGCTCGATCTCCTGCTGCGCGCGCAGCTCGTCCACCGCGAACACCATCAGCCCAACGCCGTCCAGGGCTGCGTGCTGCTGAACGTCAAGAGCGGCGGCTGCCCCGAAGACTGCGCGTACTGCCCGCAGTCGGCGCATTACAAGACAGGGACCGAGCGGTACGACCTGATGAGCGTCGACGAGGCGCTCGACGCCGCGAAGAAGGCACGCGAGCAGGGCGCGACGCGCTTCTGCATGGGCGCGGCCTGGCGCGACGCCGCCGAAGGCGAACAGTTCGACCGCGTGTTGAAGATGGTGCGCGGCGTCCGCGCGCTCGGCATGGAAGCCTGCTGCACGCTCGGCATGCTCACGCAGGATCAGGCCGACGCGCTCGCCGACGCCGGCTGCTCCGCCTACAACCACAACCTCGACAGCTCGCCGGAGTTCTACGGCAGCATCATCACCACGCGCACGTACACCGAGCGGCTGGAGACGATCGCCCGCGTCCGCAAGGCCGGCATCACGGTCTGCAGCGGCGGCATCATCGGCATGGGCGAATCGCGCCGCGCGCGCTGCGGCATGCTGCAGCAGCTCTCGTCGCTGACGCCGCATCCGGAGAGCGTGCCGATCAACCTGCTCGCGCGCGTCGAAGGCACGCCGCTCGGCGAACGTCCGGATGAAGATCCCATCGAGCTCGTGCGCACGATCGCGACGGCGCGCAACGTCATGCCGGCGTCGTTCGTCCGGCTCAGCGCCGGCCGCGCGACGCTGTCCGCCGAAGGACAGGCGCTCTGCTTCATGGCCGGCGCCAACTCCGTCTTCCTCGGCGACGTGCTGCTGACGACGGCCAATCCGGCGGTCGAGCAGGATCGACGGATGTTCGCAGACCTCGGGCTGCAGCTGCAGGCGATGCCGAATGCCTGATCCCGGTCCGACGACGCTCGCGGCGCGCGTCTGGGAACGGCTCGAGCAGATTCGCGATCGCGGTCTCGAACGGACGCTGCGCCCTCCGTCCGGCATCGACTTCTCGTCGAACGACTACCTCGGCCTGTCGGCGGATCCTCGCGTCACGCGGGCGATGATCGACGCCATTGCCCGCGACGGCGCCGGCAGCACGGGATCGCGCCTGCTGCGCGGCGATCGCGAGGCGTTCGCGGACGTCGAGCGGCGCTTCGCCGCATTCAAGGGCGCCGAGCGCGCGCTCTATTTCTCGAGCGGCTATCTCGCCAACCTCGCCGTCCTGACGACGCTCGCGGAAACCGACGACGTCATCTTTTCGGACGGACTGAACCACGCGAGCCTGATCGACGGCGTCCGGCTGTCGCACGCGGACTACGTCGTGTTTCCGCACGCCGACCCCGCGTCGCTCGAGCCCCTCATCGCCGAACATTCGGCCGAGAAACAGGCCTTCATCGTCACCGAGTCGATGTTCAGCATGGACGGCGACCTCGCGCCGCTCGACGGCTACGCCTCGCTCTGCCGCGCGACCGGCGCCGCGCTCGTCGTCGACGAGGCGCACGCCGTGGGCGTCCGCGGACCGCACGGCACCGGATTGATCGAAGAAGCCGGGCTCGATCCGAACAGCTGCATCTCGATCAACTCGGCCGGCAAGGCGCTCGGCGTCAGCGGGGCGTTCGTCGCCGGACCGGAGTGGGCGATCGAGTACCTGATTCAGCGCGCGCGGCCGTTCATCTTCTCGACCGCGGCGCCGCCGGCCGTCGCCTCGGCGTTGATCGCCAGCCTGGACATCATCGAGCGCGAACCCGGCCGCCGCGCGCGGCTGTCGAGCCGCGTCGCGCGGCTGCACGCGGCGCTGTCGGAGCACGGCATCGCGCTGCCCTGCGCGCCCTCGCACATCATTCCAATTGTGATCGGCGACAACGACCGCGCCGTCGCCGCTGCCGAAGCGCTGCAGGCGCAGGGTTTCGACGTCCGCGCAATTCGGCCGCCGAGCGTGCCCGCCGGCACCGCCCGGCTTCGAATCTCGTTGAACGCGCTGCTGGACGACGCGACCATCGATCGATTCGCCGCGGCGCTGGCAGGAGTCTTCAAGAACATCCTCCTGTCCTCCGTTTCCTCCGTGGCGGAGAGTCCCGTGGTGGAGAGTTCCACTGACTAGCGGTTACTTCGTCACGGGCACCGACACGGGCATCGGCAAAACGGTTGTCTCGGCGGCGCTGATGATTCACCTCCGCCACAGCGGACCCGTCCGCTACTGGAAACCGATCCAGACCGGCATCGAGCAGGACGACGACACCGCGACGGTCGCATCGCTCGCCCGCTGCGCGCCGGCGGAACTGCTGGCGGACGGCGTCCGTCTGCAACGGCCGCTGTCGCCGCACCTGTCCGCGCGGTTGAGCGGCCGGCGCATCGAGCTCGGTCCGCTCGAGGACACGTTCACCGCGGCGAGAGAGGGCGCGCAGTTCGTCGTCGAAGGCGCGGGCGGCGTGCTCGTGCCGGTGAACGACATCCAGATGATGATCGACCTCATGTCCCGGCTCGATCTGCCCGTGCTGATCGCCTCGCGGTCGACGCTCGGCACGATCAACCACACGCTCCTGACGATCGAAGCGCTTCGCCGCCGTTCGTTGACCG
>DATNBT010000050.1:0-12813 GCA_035571855.1 Vicinamibacterales bacterium | reverse complement strand
GATCAGGCGGCCGAGAAAGATGATCCCGATCCAGATGACGAGCGTGAGCAGGCTCAGGGGCCTGACCGCAGTGCGGCCGGCGAGCCAGGTCAGCAGCGTCCCGAAGACGATCAAGGTCATCTTGGACCAGAAGGAGAACGAGAGCAGCTCGCGCGCCGGCTCGCCGAGCACCATCACCACTCCGGTGGCGAGCAGGACGGCGAGCGACCCGAAGAGCCATGGCAGAAACCGGCGCACGGTATCGTCGAGCGACTGATCCGGCGCGACCCAGCCGAGGACGCGAAAGAGAATCATGTACGCCGACGCCAGCGCGACCGCGACGGCGACGATGTGGATGGATTGAACCGTCGGGATCACCCAGTCATGGGAGGCGATCCATACACTGGCTGGCGTCGCCGCCAGCCAGCTCGTAAACGCAGTCACTTAGAAGGTCGCGCCCCCGAGGATTTCCGCGCCGTCGACCGAGTCGCAGTTCTTGCCCGCGGCCGGGAACTTGCCCTTCGGGCACTTGGCGATCGCGCCGACGCGGCTGCCGAAGTTGCCGCCGTCACGCAGCGGGTTCAGATGGACGCTGAACACGGTGCCCGCCGGAAAGCTCTGCACGGTGATGCCCTGCTGCGCGACCGCGGCCGCGCCGGCCATCTCGACGCCCCAGCTGAGCGGCTTGCCGTCCTTGTCGCGCAGCGCCTTGCCGTCGGGGCCGAGCGGCACGAAATGGAGCTCGGCGTGATTCGCCTGCGCGACGAACTGCGTCGCCACGCCGGTCCACGTAATCGTCTTGGTCTGATCGAACATCGCGAACGAATGATGCGCGAGCGCCGGCACGGCCAGCGCGACAACTGCGACTATGGCTAACAAACCCTTACGCATGGCTCTCCTTACTCTATTTCCGTTTGTCCAGCTGTTCGAGCACATCCAGCACGTCCTTCGGCAGATCGTCGTTGGGCTTGTCCCATCCGACTTCGAAGAACTTCTCCCAGTTCTGCGCCCAGGGACGGCCGTAGTAGTCGATGAACCGCGGATCGGCCGCGGTCAGCTGCGTCGGGCGTCCGTTCGTGTTGCGCAGGTTGCTGAGGCACTCGATGTAGGTGTAGCGGCGATTCGGATCGTCCATCTTCGCCACGCGGTTGTAATGCATCAGGTCGTAGAGCGGCTGCACGAACGCTTCGGGATCGTAGAACCACGTCTCGCCCGTCAGGCCGATGAAGTTGCCCTGCGCGTCGCGGCGCGGCACGTAGGTCTCGATCGTCTCGATCTGTCCCGAAAACTCGAACATCGAATGCGAGATCGTCCACGCCTGGACGTTCGCCGTCCAGACGACGAGCTTGTCCTTGTCCCAGAAGGCGATCGACTCGCCGTACCACTGCGGCACTTTCTGCACGTGCTGGCGGCCGACGAGGAACTGGCGGAAGAAATTGGCCGCGACGCCCGACATCAGCTGGACTTCGGTCGGCGACGTGATCAGCTGGAAGTTGCCGCCGCCCGACGCCTGGGTCCACCAGCGCAGGTAGCCCTCCGGATAGCAGAACGAGGCTTCCCACTGCGGCGCGTTGTCCACGCCCTCGTGGTAGTTCATCTGCACCATGCGCTTCTGATACTCGGGCGTGAGCAGCGACAGGATGGTCGGCACCTGGTTGATCGTGCCCCACATCCACTGCGAGCTCGCATCCGCGGGGTCGCGCTGGTACCAGCCGTCCCAGTCGGGCGGCATGTTGGTGCGCGAGTACTGCGTCGGCCCGCCGTTCTTCTTCGCCTCCGCCATCAGCGCGTCCCAGTGTTCCTTCGCCGTCTTGTACGGCAGATGGCCGACGATCTTGTCGCGCGGGTAATCCTCGTCGCATGCGCCCCATGACGCCGAGTTCGGCGGGTTGTCGCCGATGCGGCGCGACGTCCAGATGTCGGTGATCTGCCGCGGCGTGTTGCAGCGGAAGTAGCGCTTGTCGGACCACAGCGCGCGGTCCTTGTAGAAGTTCTTCGAGTTGAACAGATCCAGCGGCAGCTTTTCCATGCCTGCCGGCGGTCCCGGGAACGTCGGGGTGTTGGCGCGGCCGAAACCGCGACGGCCCTGTTGCCCCGCGGGCGCCTGCTGTCCCTGTCCTGCCTGAGCGGGGGCACCTTGCTGCGCGACCGTACCGGCCTGAAACATCAGCGCAATCGACGCTGCCGCCGCGAATGCGACGACCATCCTTTTCATGGGTTAACTCCTGCCGCTGGAATAATACGACACTCGGCCTTGCGACATTTATATATGAGCAGGCCTGAAGGCCTGCTTTCACCGATGAGATACCGGACGATGAAGGCCTGCTCTCGCCGGCATACCTCGTCGTCGGGTATATTCCGCGCATGAAATTGACGCTCCTTGCTTCTGCCGTCGCCATTGGAACGGCGTCGCTCGTCGCGCAAGCTCCGCCGCCGAAACCCAGGCACATCAATCGGGCGATCGAGCTCCTCGAAGCCGGACAGCCGATCTATTACACCGGCTCGCACAACGGGACCGAAGGGACGTTCGAGGCCGGCAAGGCCGACGCGCAGACCTACGCGGACTACATCAGCTACGACATGGAGCACGCGCCGTACGACGTCAAAGGCCTGGCGGAGTACATGAAAGGCCTCGCCGCGGGCGGGCCGACGAAGAGCGGCCATCGCACGCCGGCCGTGATCGTCAACGTGCCGGTGAACGGCGTCGATGAGGCCGCCGTCCGCGCGAACGCGTGGATGTTCAGCCAGGTGCTCGCGACCGGCGTCCACGGCATCATGCTGACGCACGCCGACACGCCCGGCGCGATCCGCGCGTTCGTCGAGATGTCGCGGCTGCCGATTCACCAGCAGGGCGTGGGCAAAGGACTGTCGGAAGGCCGCCGCGGCGCGCACGGCTCGCCGACGGCCGCGCAGATCTGGGGCGTCAGCGTCCAGGAATACGAAGACAAGGCCGATGTGTGGCCGCTCAACCCGAACGGCGAGCTGCTGTTCGGCGTGAAGCTCGAAGACAAGTACGCCCTGGCGAACGCCGAAGAAAATCTCAAGGTCCCCGGCATCGGCTTCGCCGAGTGGGGTCCGGGCGACATGGCGCTGTCGCTCGGCGTCCGCGGTCCCAACGCGGATCGCGATCCGAAGATGCAGGCCGCGCGCGCGAAGGTCTTCGCCGCGTGCAAGGCCAACAGAATCTTCTTCCTCAACGCCATGAACCCGAACAACGTCGTCGACATGATCAAGGAAGGCGTCATGGTCGGCCCCGCGAGCCAGCGCGCGGCCGAGATCGGACGTCAGTACACGAAACGAACGATGCCCTGGTGAGGACAGCCCATGATTAAAGTCAGCGTGCTCTATCCGGCCGGCGCGGGCAAGAAGTTCGACATGTCGTACTACCTGACGTCGCACATGCCGATGGTCGGCAGGAAACTCGGCGCCGCGATGAAGGGCATGTCGGTGGATGAAGGCATCGGGACGGCGCCGCCGGGAACGCAGGCGCCGTTTGTCGCCGTCGCGCACCTCATGTTCGACTCGCTCGAGGCGTACGGCGCCGCGTTTGCGCAGCACGGCGCCGACATCATGGCCGATGTCCCGAATTACACGGACATCCAGCCGGTCGTGCAGATCAGCCAGATCCGGATGTAGCGTCTTACGACGCCGATCGCTCGAACACCTGCGTGCTCTTGAACGGCACGCCGTTGTTCGTGCCTTCCTGCTTCACCGTCAGCGTCCTGCCATCCGGCGAGACCGTGTACGTCTCGGTCTGTACGACCTGGCCTTTCACCTTGCCGAGGCGCTCGACGTTGTTCGTGTCGATCCGTTTGATCGACACGGTGTCGAACGCCGACGCGACGTCCGCGGGATAGTCCTTCCCGTCGAACTTCGCGGTGTAGACCAGCTTGTAGGTCAGCGACCCGTTGCCCGATGTCGTCGTCGTGATGGTCTCACTGAGGCCGTTCGGCACGGCGCTGAACATCATCGAACGGCTCGCCGGCGCCGCGGCGGCGGTGAACGTCGACTTCGCGAGATCGAGGTGCCAGTTGCCGAGCAGCAGATCCTTCTTCTGCGCGTGCGCCTGGGTGGCGGTGGCGATGACGGCGGCTCCGAGGACGGCGACGAGAACGGCGTGGCGTGAAGTGGTGATGTGCATGAGATGAGCGTACGCCGCTCGAACGAATATTTCCAGATCGCCGAACGTGCAGCCGAGCTGTACGTTGCACGGAACGTCGATTTGTTCGCGTCTCCTGATTGATCTAAGACAACCGTAAGCGTAGGGTCTCGGCTTGAGGAGGCCCTTCGCATGAGACGACTCCGGTCCGCGTCGATCCTCGCCGCTCTCCTTCTGCTCTCTCCCTCCGCTGCATTCGCCCAGGCCACGCTCGCGGGCGTCGTCCGGGACGCGTCTGAAGCCGTACTGCCCGGCGTGACCGTCGAAGCCTCGAGTCCGACGCTGATCGAGAAAGTCCGCAGCGCCGTCACCGACGGCACGGGACAGTTCCGCATCACCGAGCTCGCGCCCGGCACCTACACGCTGACGTTCTCGCTGACCGGATTCAGCACCGTGAAGCGCGAAGGCGTCAGCGTCGGCGGCGTGGGCGTCATCACGATCAACGCCGACCTGAAGGTCGGCGCCGTCGAGGAAACCATCACGGTCAGCGGCGAGACGCCGGTCGTCGACACGCAGAGCGCGCGGCATCAGGCCGTGCTGAGCAACGACACCATCGCGGCGCTGCCGGCCACGCGCACCTACGGCGCGCTGCTGTCCGCGCTGCCGGGGCTGCAGGTGCAGGGCAACGGCCCCGCGGCGGTGACGCCGTTCATGGCGATGTTCACGGCCAACGGCGGCCGCGCGAACGAAGGCCGCATGATGATCGACGGCCTGCCGGTCGCGGCGTCGTTCAACGGCGGCGGCGTCTCCACGTTCATCTACGACACGCCCAACGCCGAGGAACTGCAGGTGCTCGTCTCCGGCGCGCTCGGCGAAGCCGAGAACGGCGGCCCGCAGGTCAACCTCGTGCCCCGATCCGGCGGCAACACGTTCAAGGGCACCGGCTTCTACAGCGGCGCCGGAAAATGGTCGACCGGCAACAACCTGAACGACACGTTGATCTCGTACGGCCTGCTGCAGCCGGCCGGCGTCACGAGCTCGTGGGACATCAGCGGCTCGGGCGGCGGTCCGATCAGGCGGGACCGGCTGTGGTTCTTCGTCAACCTGCGCAAGTACTCCACCATCGCGCCCGTCCAGGGCGCGTCCGCGAATCTCTACGCCGGCGACGCGACGAAATGGACGTGGGCGCGCGATCCGAACGTCGAGGTCCGCAGCGCCGACGCGCGGTCGATCGAATCGATCCGCCTCACCAGCCAGCTCACGCAGCGCAATCGCGTGACGTTCTCGCACGAACACCAGCACCGCTGTTCCGGGTCGACGATCACGACGAGCGGCGACGGCTGCCGGACGCGCGGGAGCGACTGGATCGGCGTCGGCACGACGACCTCGTCGCCGGAATCGTTTCCCGGCTACCACGACCTGCCGTACAACGTGACGCAGGCGACGTGGACGTCCCCGGTGACGAGCCGCTTCCTGCTCGAAGCCGGCTACTCGCGCTTCCAGTATCTGTGGGCAGGCTTCGGCGAAGTGCCGCCGGACGGCTTGAGCAGCCTGATTCCCGTGACCGAGGCGTCGACGATCTACGGGCAGGCGAACTACTCCTATCGCGGCCTCTACGATCCGCTGGGCTTCGCGTTCGCGGACAACGACGCGAGCCCGACGACATGGCGCGTCGCGGCGTCGTACGTCACGGGCGCGCACAGCGTGAAGGTCGGCTATCAGGGCTCGTTTCAGAAATCGCTGCAGGGCCGCGTCGCCAACTCCACGCAGCTCCGCTATCTCTTCAACAACGGCGTGCCGAACGGGTTCGGGTACTACCTCGCGCCGAGGTGGGAGCAGAACGACCGCACGGAAACGCAGTCGCTCTTCGCGCAGGATCAGTGGACGCGCGGACGGCTGACGCTGCAGGCGGCGGTCCGATACGACCGCGCCTGGAGCTGGGCGCCGGCCGAACACAACGGCACCACGCTGACGTCGCGCTTCAACCCGCAGCCAATCAGCTTCGCGGAAACGCCCAGTGTCGCCGGCTACAACGACATCACGCCGCGCATCGGCGTCGCCTACGACGTCCGCGGCAACGGCAAGACGTCGCTGCGCGTCAACGTCGGCAAGTACCTGCAGGCCGCGACCAACGACGAAAACTACTGGGCCAACAACCGCGCGCTCCGCACGGTCACCTCCGTCGCCAACCGCGGCTGGGTCGACGGCAACGGCAACTACATCGTCGACTGCAACATCCTGAACCCTGCGGCGCAGAACAACCTCGCGACCGGAGGAGACAGCTGCGCGGCGCTGACCGGCAACAACGTGAACTTCGGCAACCTGAACCCCACGCTCTCGACGGTGAACCCGGCGATTCTCCAGGGCTGGGGCGTGCGGCCGTACGACTGGCAGTTCGGCGCGTCGGTCCAGCAGGAGCTGATGCCGCGCGTCTCGCTCGAAGTCGGCTACAACCGGCGATGGTTCGGCAACTTCTTCGTCACCGACAACCTGCTGACGAAGGCCGCCGATTACGACAGGTGGACGATCACCGCGCCGCAGAGCGCCGCGCTGCCGTCGAGCGGCCAGGCGCTCTCCTACGAGCTGGTGTCGCAGGCCGCCGGCCTTCGCGGAGCGAATCTGTATCAGACGTTCGAAACCGATTACGCGCCGGCGCGCACCCAGTACTGGCACGGCGTCACGACGAACCTGTCGGCGCGCCTGCGGAACGGCCTCACGATCCAGGGCGGCACGACCACGGGCCGCGGCGTCTCGAACACCTGCGCGTTGTACGCGGCGCTGCCGGAGTTGCTGGTCGTCGCCGGCGTGAATCAGCCCGTCAGCTCCTGCGACATCACGGAGCCGTTCGCGACGCTCGTCCGCGGGCTGGCGGCGTACACGGTCCCGAAAATCGACGTGCTGGTCAGCACCAACCTCCGCTCGGTCCCGAACGCGAACATCGGCATGGGATCGAACTCGGCCACCAACGGCGCGTCGCGCAACGCGACGTACAACGTCCCCAACTCGGTCGTGCTGACGACGCTCGGCCGCCTGCCGTCCGGCGGCCTCGCCAACGGCATCACCAACGTGAACCTGCTGACGACCGGGCAGCTGTACGGCGATCGCATCACGCAGGTGGACATGCGGTTCGCCAAAGTGCTGAAATTCGGCACGCGCCGCGCCGACATCGGCATCGATCTCTACAACCTGTTCAACACCAACACGGGCAACACGTACCAGGAAGCGTACGACTTCGCGACCAACGGCGCGACCTACATGCGGCCGACGAGCGTCATCGCGCCGCGCTTCGCGCGCATCAACGTGACGGTGAACTTCTAGGGGCGACTGGCCCCTAGATGAGCGGCGTGATGTTCGGCTCGACGCCGAGCAGCGCCTTGCCGTAGATCTCGAGGTTGACCTGCCACTCGGTGATGGCGTGACGGCTCGCGACGTGGACGTCACGCCACAACCGCTGCAGCCGGTTCGCGTCCGCCATGCTCGACGTGCCGTGCGCGGAGACGAGCACTTCCACCGCCTCACGGCAGTACTTCGCGACGAGCGCCGTGTCGGCGCGCACGCGCGCGCGTTCGACCAGATCCGGATGCCGGCCGGCCGCGGCCGCGCGATCGAGATCGTCGGCCGCGCGGTACGCGTGGAGCCGCGCCGTCTCGATCTTCATCGCCGCGTCGCCGAGCAGGATCTGGAAGCCCGTCGACTCGCGCTGCTTCGCGTAGTTGGTGTGCGTCACGGGCCGCTGCCCCGCCTTCTCGATGACGAGATCGAGGGCCGCCTGCGACATGCCGAGCTGCGAGCCGACGAGGATGAGAATCGTGACCGGCACGAGCGCCACGCGGTAGACGATCTCGTCGGTGAACTCCGTGCGATACGTGCCGCCGAACGCCCCGGGGTACGGCAGGAAGCGATGCTCGGGCACGAAGACGTCCTTGGCGACGATCGTGTTGCTGCCGGTGCCCTTCATGCCGGCCATGAACCACGTGTCTTCGATCGCCAGTTCCGACATCGGCATCAGCGAGAGGCCGAAGTTGATCGTCTGGCCGTTCGCGTCGTTCATGTGGATGCCGCACGCCGCCCATTGCGCGTGCATGCAGCCCGACGCCCACATCCAGCGTCCCGTCACGCGCCACCCGCCGTCGACGGCGACGGCGTTGCCGTGCGGCGCCAGCGAGCCGGCGATCCAGGCGTCGCGGTTGCCGCCCCACACGTCCTGCTGCGCGCGCTCGGGAAACAGGCTCGCGAGCCAGCAGCAGACGTTGATCAGGCTCGCGACCCACGAAGTCGATCCGCAGCCGCGGCCGAGCGCCTCCATCACCTCTATATATGTGTGGATGTCCGTCTGATGGCCGCCGAACCGCTTCGGCACCATCAGCCGGCACAATCCGGCGTCCTTGAGCGCCTGCACGTTCGCGTCGGGCAGATGGCGCAGGCGATCGGTTTCAGCGGCGTTGGCTTCGAGCAGCGGACGGAGCGCGAGCGCGCGTTCGGTGAGCGGATGCATCGGGCGGAATCCTATCAAGAACCCGTGCTAGGATGCGCGGCATGAAATTGAAGATGCTCCTCGTCGCCGGCGTCGTCGCGGCGTCCTCCACGCTGGTCCTCGCGCAATGGGAGAAGCACGCCGACCCCGGCGTGCCGCGACTGCCGAATGGACAGGTGAATCTCGACGCGCCGACGCCGCGTACGGCCGACGGCCATCCGGATCTCTCAGGTCTGTGGACGCGCGCGCCCGGCGATGGCCGCGGACGCGGCCGCGGCGCGAACGCGACGCCGCCTCCCCCGCCGCCGCCCGGCACGCCGCCGACCGCGACGTTCGGCAACCTCGGCACGAACATGGAGGGCGGCCTGCCGCTCACGCCGTGGGCCGATGCGCTGCTCAAGCAGCGTGACGGCGCGAAGAGCAAGGACAACCCCGACGCCAACTGCATGCCGATGGGCTTCACGCAGTTCCATCAGCAGCCGCAGCCGCGCGAGATCGTCCAGCTCAAGAACAAGCTGCTCATCATGTACGAGGCGAACTACGGCCTGCGGCAGATTTACACCGACGGCCGCGTGCTGCCGAAGCAGGGCGATCCCCAGCCGCAGTGGTACGGCTACTCCGTCGGACGCTGGGACGGCGATACGCTCGTCGTCGAGAGCAACAACCTGCGCGGCGCCGAAGACGGCCCGTTCGACGGCTGGCTCGACGTCCGCGGCGATCCTTACTCGCACGATGCAAAATTTACCGAACGGTTCACGCGCCCGAGCTTCGGCCGCCTGACGATCGACGTCACGCTCGACGACCCGAAGGCGTACACGAAACCGTTCACGGTCCGCATTAATCAGCAGATCATGGCCGATACCGAGCTGATCGAGTTCGTCTGCAACGAGAACCAGCAGTTCAGGCGGCGCGTGAAGATCGATTAGCACAATCCTTGCTCTGCCTCCCGCGCGTGGGTCGAGATCTGCGAATCGACTGGCTCCGGGGACTGGCGATGGTCTGCGTCATCGTCAATCACTCGAAGCGCTCGTCCGTGCTCAGCTGGTTCAGCTACGAGCGCTTCTGGACCGTCACGGCCGCTGAAGTCTTCGTCGTCCTTTCCGGCATCGTCGTCGGCATGGTGTACGGGAAGAAGCTGAAGCGCGGCGACTGGCACGGTGTCGTCGCCGGCCTCACGCGCCGCACGATCGTGCTCTACTTCTCCTTCATCGCGGTCGCGCTGTCGGTCGCGCTGCTCGAACGCCACGGCGTCGATATCCCCGAGATCCTGCTGATGCGATCGGGACCGTGGTCGTTCGAGATCATCGGCATGTACGTCTGGCTCGTCGCCGCCGCGGTGCCGTGCCTGCTCGGCCTGCGCTATGCCGGCGTCATCCCCGTGCTCGGCGCCAGCTGGGCGCTGTTTCTCTGGTACCGGATCTCGCCGCACTCGCTGACCGGCGCGGAATTCGAGACGTCGTTTCCCCTGCTGGCGTGGCAGATCCTCTTCGTCCACGCGCTGGCGATCGGCTATCACCGCGATCGTGTGGCTGCGTTCATCGACGCGCGCGTGAAGCCGCTGACGATCGCGGCAATGGCTGCGACCGCGGGCTTCGTCACGTTCGCGCTCTGCAATCCATGGACGGACGGGCCGGCCCTCGTCCACGTCACGTCGCTCGACCCGGACTACTTCGCCGAGCTGTACGCGCGCTACTTCGGTCTCGAAGAGCTGGGGGTGGGACGGCTCCTGAACCTGCTCGTCGCGCTGCCGCTCGCTTACGCTCTGCTTACGGCCGGGTGGAAGATCGCCGCGCCGCTCGGCAAGCTCTTCGTCACGCTGGGACAGCGGTCGCTCGGCGCGTTCGTCCTCCACGTCTACGCGATCATGCTGATCGCGCATACCTCGCCCGGCGAAGGCCTCTGGCGGAACACGCTGCTCCAGATCGCCGTGATTCTGGCGATTGCTGCCGTGCTGAACGCCATGCAACGGTGGTCAATCCGGCGGGCCCGCCCGGCGCCCGCGACCCGGCCGCTGGCCGCCTGACGCGCTACAATAACGCCCGAGGAACGGGCGATTTGAGAACACATATCCTGACGGCCTGTCTGGCTGCCGCCTTCGCGAGCGGGATTCAGCTCGCTTCGGCGGCCGAGCCGGCTGACCCTGCCACGCAAAAGACGATCGTCACGCAGTACTGCGTCCCCTGTCACAACGCGCGGCTGAAAACCGCGAATCTTCTGCTCGACCAGGTCGACTTCGCGACGCTCGGCCAGCACCCGGATCTCGGCGAGAAGATCGTCAGGAAGCTCCGCGCGGGCATGATGCCGCCGACGAACAACCGCCGGCCCGACGCGCCGACGATGGAGTCGCTCATTAGCGGCATGGAGGTGTCGCTCGACAAATCGGCGTCGCCGCATCTGCCGCCGCCCGGCCTGCATCGCCTCAATCGCACGGAGTACACGAACGCCGTCCGCGATCTCCTCGATCTCAAGATCGACGCGACGAGATTTCTCCCGTCCGACGACTCCACGCGCGGCTTCGACAACATCGCCGGCGCGCTGACGATGTCGCCGGCGCTGATGGAGGCGTATCTCTCGGCCGCCGGCAAGATCAGCCGGCTCGCGATCGGCGACGTCAACTCGCCGTCGCAGGCCGTGTTCGACGTGCCCGGCGACACGGCGCAGAACCACCACGTCGAAGGCCTGCCGTTCGGCACGCGCGGCGGCCTGCTGATTCCGTTCGAGTTCCCTGTCGACGGCGAGTACACGTTCCGCGTGAAGGGCGTCACTGGCTACTTCCAGGCCGTCCTCGGCAGCGTCAAGGGCGAGCAGCTCGAGGTGACCATCGACGGCGAACGCGTGAAGCTGTTCGACTGGGACAAAGAACTCGCCAACAGCGGCAACAGCGGCGGACGCGCGACGCCGCGCATTCCGGTCAAGGCCGGCCTGCACAACGTCGGCGTGACGTTTCTCGCGACCAACGACATCCCCGGCAGCGAGCTGAACCGGCCGTTCCAGCGGACGATGAACACGCCGGGCACGATTCCCGGGTTCGTGTTCTATCCGCATCTGGGTCAGGTCTGGATCGACGGCCCGTTCAATCCCAAGGGCGCGACCGACACGCCGAGCCGCCGGAAGATCTTCACGTGCCGCCCCTCGACTTCGCTCGGGGCCGCCGTGAGCGCGTCGAACGGCCGCCCGAATGTCTCCGGCACGAATGCCACGGGCAAGGCCGCCGAAGACACCTGCGCGCGCCGCATCGTCGCGACGCTCGCGCGCCACGCGTATCGCCGTCCGGCGACCGCCGCGGACGTCAAGACGCTGATGGACTTCTACCAGGAGGGACGCGTCGAAGGCGGAAGCTTCGACGCCGGCATCGAGGCCGCGCTGCAGCGCGTGCTCACCGACGTCGAGTTCATCTACCGCGGCGAGCCGGAGCCGAAGACGCTGGCCGCCGGCAAGGCGTATCACATCAGCGATCTCGCGCTCGCGTCGCGGCTGTCGTTCTTCGTCTGGAGCAGCATCCCGGACGACGAGCTGATCGACGTCGCGGCGCGCGGACAGCTGCGCACGCCGGCGGTCCTCGAGAAGCAGGTCCGCCGCATGCTCGCCGATCCGAAGTCGTCGGCGCTCATCGACAACTTCGTCGGCCAGTGGCTCAACGTCCGCGGCCTGAACAGCGTCGAGCCGGTCGTCAACATCTTCCCGGACTTCGACGACAACCTCCGTCTCGGATTCCGCAAGGAAGTCGAGCTGTTCTTCGACGCGATCGTCCATGAGGATCGCAGCGCGCTCGATCTGCTGACGGCCGACTACACGTTCGTCAACGAGCGGCTCGCGAAGCACTACGGCATTCCCGGCGTCTACGGCTCGCAGTTCCGGCGCGTCACGCTGCCGCCGGAACTCGACATGCGCCGCGGCCTGCTCGGCAAAGGCGCGCTGCTGACCGTGACGTCCAACGCGGCGCACACCTCGCCGGTCGCGCGCGGCAAGTGGTTCCAGACGACGTTCCTCGGCGTCGAGCCGCCCGGTCCTCCGCCCGGCGTCGACACGAGCCTCAAGGAGCGCGTCACCAACGACACGGGCGGCAACCTCAAGATTCCGACGATGCGCGACGTGATGGATCGGCATCACCAGAATCCGGTGTGCGCGTCGTGCCACAAGATCTTCGAGCCGATCGGCATCGCCTTCGAGAACTTCGACGCCACGGGCGCGTGGCGCACCTTCGACGAAGGCAGCCCGATCGACGCCAACCAGACGATGATCGACGGCACGAAGGTCGAAG
>DATNBT010000049.1:0-31672 GCA_035571855.1 Vicinamibacterales bacterium | reverse complement strand
GCTCGTCGATCATGCGTTTCAGGAAACGCGCCCCATACGCCAGGCTGTAGCCCAGCGTCACGACCTTCTCGAGCGCCTCGTCCGTGATCTTCACGCGCTTGCCGGCCCGCTGCATCGTGGCCTCGAGCTCGGCGAGGTAGTGCCTGGCGATCTCGCGCACTTCGTCGTGCGTGAGCGGCGCGAACAGCACGACTTCGTCGATCCTGTTGCGGAACTCCGGCGGGAACCGCCGTTCCAGCTCGCGTACCACCTCGCCCCGCACCTGGTCGACGCCGACTTCCTTCGAAAGGAATCCGAGCGGACTCGTCAGCTTGCGGAAGCACTCCGACCCGAGGTTCGACGTCATGATGATGACCGCGTCGCTGAGATACACGCGCTTGCCGCGGCCGTCGGTCAGCCAGCCTTCGTCGAACGCCTGGAGGAACAGGTTCAACAGGCTCGGGCTGGCCTTCTCGACTTCGTCGAGCAGCACGACGCAATACGGATTGTCGCGGAGCTGATTGGTCAGGACGCCGCCGCGCTCGCTGCCGACGATGCCGCGCGGCATGCCGATCAGTTTGTCCACGCCCATTGACCCTTCCTGGTATTCGGACATGTCCACGCGGACCATCTTCTTCTCGTCGCCGAACAGGAACTCCGCGACGGCTTTCGCCAGCTCGGTTTTTCCGACGCCCGTCGGTCCGAGGAACAGCAGCACGCCGTCGGGCCGGTCGAATCCGTCCTTCAGCGGGCCTTTGTTCAGCACGAGCCGCCGCGCGACCGCGCGCACGGCGTCCTCCTGGCCGACGACGCGCTCCTGCAGCAGCGTCTCGATGTCGCGGAAGCGATCGGTGACGTCGCGGAACACCATGTCTTCGGGGATCTGCGCCACGTTGGAGATGACGGAGACGACGTCGCTGCTCGAGACCTCCCAGCGGCGGTCAATCTCGGCGCGCACCGCGGCCGTGTCGAGCCAGCCGATCGCCTTGTCCGGCAGCCGCAGGTGGCGCATGTATCTGGGCGACATCTCGAGCGCAGTTTCGATCGCATCATTGGCAATGCGCACCGAGTAGTTGCGCTCGAGACGTGGCCGCAGGTTGTAGAGGATGCGCCGCGCCTCGTCGATCGTCGGCTCGGCGACGTGCACGCACCGGAACCGGCGCGCGAGCGCTTCATCCTCCTGAATGTATTCCTTGTACTCCGACAGCGTCGTCGCCGCGATCATCCGGATCTCGCCGCGCGCGAGCACCGACTTGAACACGTTCGCGGCGTCGGCGGGCGCGCCGAGCGCGGAGCCCGCGCCGACCATCGTGTGCGCTTCGTCGACGAACAGAATGAGGTTCGGATGTTCCTTCAGCTCCCGGATGACGTTCTGCATGCGGTCCTCGAACATGCCGCGGAGCATCGTGCCCGCGACCATCGAGTTCATCTGAAGGTTCACGACCTGGCAGTCGCGCAGGCGCACGGGCACCGTGTCGGGCTCGAATTCGATCCGCCGCGCGAGGCCCTCGGCGATCGCCGTCTTGCCGACGCCCGGCTCGCCGACGAGCATGACCGAGTTCGCCCGCTCGCGATGACACAGGATCTCGAGCACCTGCTGGATCTCGTGGTCGCGCCCGAAGACGGGCGGCACCTTGTCCTGCCGCGCGAGCAGGTTGAGGTTGGTCGCGAAATGCTTGAGGAAGGACGGCAGCTCGAAGCGCTTCTTGAGCCGCTCGTCGCGCAATTCGCTGTCGCGGACGTGCGTGTTGAGCCGCGTGGTCACCTGCTCGGGCTCGATGCCGTGGCGGCGGAGGATGGCTACGGGCACTCCCTGTGTTTCTTCGAGGACTGCCGAGAGCAGATCCACGCCTTCGATCGAATGCCGGCCGGCGCGCGTCGCCTGATGAAGCGCGAGCTTGACCGCGAGCTTGGCCGTTGGCGAGACGCGCACTTCACGGTCCGTAAACGTCGGCAGGCGGCGGATATCGTCGCCAATCGCTTCCAGAATCTCGTGAGGGTTAAGGTCGAGCTCGCGCATCACCGAGGCGAAGAGGTCCCACTCCACCTGCACAAACGCGAGGAAAAGATGTTCCGTCGATAGCACTGCGTGACCGCAGCGTTCCGCTTCTTCCGCCGCGCGGTCGATGATGCGGCGGGCGGTCTCCGAAATTTTCGTCGGTGAGATGTCGAGATCTTCTACCTGCACGTCGCCGCCTCCGTCCCTACCCCGTCAGGTAGCAAGAGGTACGCCAGCGTGTTTGTGGCCTGTTGGCCACAGATCCGGCGTCAGCGGCGAGCGTGCAGGAGGGCGGCGACGCGATCGGCCGTCGGCGGATGGCTGCTGAATAGTCCCGCCAGACCGCTGACAGTGAAGGGTTTGATGATGAACATGTGCGCCGTTGCGGGATTCGCGTCGAGGGGCACGGCTTTCGAAGCGGCATCCAGTTTTTGCAGCGCGCTCACAAGACCGGCCGGCGAGCCGACGAGCGCGGCGCCGCCGGCGTCCGCGTCGTACTCGCGCGAGCGCGAGATGGCCATCTGAATCAGCATCGCGGCGATCGGCGCCAGGATGATCGTCGCGAGCAGCGCGAACGGATTGCCGCGCCGATCGTCGTCGCGCGCGCCGCCGAAGAACATCGCGAAGCGCGAAAGCATCATGATCGCCGCGGCGAGCGTCGCGGCCACGGAGCTGGTGAGGATGTCGCGGTGTTTGACGTGCGCGAGCTCATGCGCCAGCACGCCTTCGAGCTCCTCGTCGTCGAGCAGCTGCAGGATGCCTTCGGTCGCGGCGACGGCCGCGTGCTCGGGACTTCTGCCGGTGGCGAACGCGTTGGGCGACGGCTGCGGGATAATGTAGCAGCGCGGCTGCGGAAGGTTCGCTTTCTGCGCCAGCGCCGTCACGATACGCACGAGGCGGCTGTCCGGTTCGGCTTCGCGCGCGCCGTACATCCGCAGGACGATCTTGTCCGAAAACCAGTACGACGCGAAGTTCGTGATCGCGGCGAACATGAATCCGAGCACGAGTCCCTGCGCGCCGCCGAGCGCTTCGCCGATGAGCAGCAGCAGCGCGCTCAGCACGCCGAGCAGCATCGCCGTCTTGAGCGTATTCGACATAACCTCTCTATCTTATAATCGGGGACAGATGTTCCCTGTTGTTATGACGCTCGCGGCGGTGCTGACGTTCGCTCAAACGCCGCAGCCGTTTCCGCAGCCGGGCGGCGGCGGGCGCTCGAGCCAGCAGCCTCCGCCTTCACCCGCCGCCCCGGCGACCGCGAGACCGGCGCCGTCGACGCCGGGCCCCGGGGCAGTGCAGCCCGCACCGCCTGCGTCAGCCGCCCCGGCCACCGTCACTCCGGAACAGGCGCCGACGGAGGCGATGCTCGGCGTGCCGGTTTTTCCGAACGCGCAGTTCATCGCGTCGTACAACGCCGGCCGGGGACAGCGCTACTACATCTTCGGCACCGCCGCGTCGTTTGTCGATCTGGTCAACTACTACAGGACGACGCTCAAGCAGCGGGGCGAGCTGACGTACGAAGTGCCGGCGACGCACGAATTCGACGTCGGCAAGTTCGATGAAGATCGGATGGCGTTTCCGCCGGGCGTGGTGATCAAGGACTTTCAGTCGGACGTGTCGCAGGGCTTCCCGAATCCGAAACCGGGCGGCCAGCCCGCCCGGTTCCCGACGATCATTCAGATCGTTCCAGTCCAGAAGTAGTGCAGGTTCAGAAGTAGTACAGGCCTTCAGGCCTGTTCTACGTAAATCTCGCCTTTTCTCCTGAACTCGAGGGATTTCTCTTCCATTCCCTTCGCGGCCTCGTCGCGCACCTGCTGCGTCAGCTCCATCGAGCAGAACTTCGGCCCGCACATCGAGCAGAAGTGCGCGACTTTCGCGCCGTCGGCCGGCAGCGTCTCGTCGTGGTACGCGCGTGCGGTGACCGGATCGAGCGCGAGGTTGAACTGATCTTCCCAGCGGAACTCGAACCGCGCCTTTGACAGCGCATCGTCCCACTCGCGGGCACGCGGGTGGCCCTTCGCGAGATCGGCGGCGTGCGCCGCGATCTTGTAGGCGATGACGCCCGCCTTGACGTCGTCTCGGTTCGGCAGGCCGAGATGTTCTTTCGGCGTGACGTAGCACAGCATCGCGGTGCCGTACCAGCCGATCATCGCCGCACCGATCGCCGAGGTGATGTGATCGTACCCGGGCGCGATGTCGGTCGTCAGCGGTCCAAGCGTGTAGAACGGCGCCTCCGAGCACCATTCCAGCTGCTTCTCCATGTTCTCTTTGATGAGATGCATCGGCACGTGGCCGGGGCCTTCGTTCATCACCTGGACGTCGTACTCCCACGCGATCTTCGTCAGCTCGCCCTGCGTCTGCAGCTCGGCGAACTGCGGCTCGTCGTTGGCGTCGGCGATTGAGCCGGGCCTCAAGCCGTCGCCGAGCGAGAACGACACGTCGTAGGCGCGCATGATCTCGCAGATCTCGCGGAAGTGCGTGTAGGTGAAGTTCTCCTTGTGGTGCGCAAGACACCACTTGGCCATGATCGAACCGCCGCGGGACACGATGCCGGTCACGCGGCGCGCCGTCATCGGGATGTAGCGCAGGAGCACGCCGGCGTGGACGGTGAAGTAATCGACGCCCTGCTCGCACTGTTCGACGAGCGTGTCGCGGTAGACCTCCCACGTCAGATCTTCCGGCCGGCCGCCGACCTTCTCGAGCGCCTGGTAGATCGGCACGGTGCCGATCGGCACCGAGGAGTTGCGGACGATCCACTCGCGGGTTTCGTGGATGTTCTTCCCCGTGGAGAGATCCATCACCGTATCGGCGCCCCACAGCGTCGCCCAGCGCAGCTTCTCCACTTCTTCTTCGATCGACGAGGACACGGCCGAGTTGCCGATGTTCGCGTTGATCTTGACGAGGAAGTTGCGGCCGATGATCATCGGCTCGAGCTCGAGGTGGTTGATGTTGCTCGGGATGATCGCGCGGCCGCGCGCGACTTCATCGCGGACGAAGTCCGCCGGAAGCCCCTCGCGAAGCGCGATGAACTCCATCTCGGGCGTGATCTCGCCCTTCCTGGCGAAGTGGAGCTGCGTCACGCACTCATCGGTCTTCCGACAACCAACCCATTTCTCCCTGAGCTTCGGCAGGCCGGATTTCACGTCGTGACCCTGCGGGCCGCTCGTGTCGTACACGCGAATCGACGACTTGCCGTTCTCGATCGCGATCTCACGCATCGGCACGCGGACGCCCTGCGGACCGTCGACGAGAATTTTTCTGGAGTTGGGATACGCCTCGTTGAACTCTGACATCGCCGCACTCCTTCACCCGCCGTAGCCTACCGACGCGCCGGAGGCGCGACAGCGGGCGAGGGAGGGCCAAGTTCCAAGGGTGTGCTCTCAATCCCGTTGACGAGGGATACCCCTGGCGGAAAATCTGACTATATCACCAACAACTCACGCCGCTTCGCATCGCTGAAGCGCTCGATCGCGTAGCGAAACGTCGTCCTCGGGATGATCCGGACGTTCGCCCGCAGGTAACGCTCGAGCCGCGCCGAATCGATCTTTCCGGCTTCCCGCAACGCCCAGCCGACGGCTTTATGGATCAAGTCGTTCGGATCCGGATGCAGCTGCTTCGCCGTCGCATACACCTGATCCACGGTCCTGCCGGCCTTCATGGGCTTCAGGAGTCCGACGATCGACGCCCGGCGCACCCACACGTTCCTGTGCGTCGCCCACGCGCGGAGCCGCGGAATCAGCTCGGGATGCTTCAGCAGCAGCGGACCGATGACGATGCCGCACATCGTGTCGGTGGTCGCCCAGTTGGCCGAGTAGTCGCGCGCGAGCCACTGCTTACACCGGGCAAGCAGGCGCGGCGGAAAGTCCCGGCGGTACCGCGCGAGCACCTCGAGGCCGACACTCTTCACCTCGAGGTAGCGGTCCGGCATCAGCGCGTCCGCGAACGCAATCGCGTCATCGACGGTCCAGCGCTCACGCTGAGCGGCGCAGACCGCGCGCGCGAGCGTCCGCATCGGCTGCGTGCCGGTATTCAGAAACGCGAAGTTGCGCTCGCCCCGGAAGTACCGGCTCGCGTCGAAGTCGCCGGCATCACGCGACAGCGTCTTCAGCGCGCGCGTCGCCGACGCCGCCGCGGCGGCTACAGTTTTCTGAGGATGAAACATTTCAGGTAGTACGTCTCGGGCACACCCAGCAGCACCGGATGGTCGCGGCCCTGCATGCGCTTCTCGACGACGGTGACGCTGGCGAACGCGTCCACCGCCGCTTCGTACACGATCTCCGCGAACGCGGCTTCGTTGATGTTGTACGAACAGCTGCAGGTCACGAGCGTGCCGCCGTGATTCAGCAGCTTCAGCGCGCGCAGGTTGATCTCTTTGTATCCGGCGCGCGCGTTGACAATCGCCGCCTTGTTCTTCGCGAACGCCGGCGGATCGAGCACGATCGTATCGAACCGCTCGCCGAGGCGCTCCAGGCCGCGCAGCTCGTCGAACACGTTGCCGGCGCGCGCATCGACGGCGACGCCGTTGGCGGCCGCGTTCTTCTTCACGTGCGCAATCGCCTCTTCCGAGACGTCGTACGCGATCACCTCGCGGCATCTGGGCGCGAGCGTCAGCGCGAATCCTCCGTGGTAGGTGAAGCAGTCGAGCATCCGGCCGTGCGCGTACTGCGCGGCGGCCGCGCGATTTTCGCGCTGGTCGAGAAAGAGGCCGGTCTTCTGTCCGCGCCGCACGTCGACGTCGTACTTCACGCCGTTCTCGGTGACGGCGATCGACTCGGGCACCTCGCCGTCGAGGACCTCGACCTTCTGCTCCAGTCCTTCGAGCGATCGCGTGCGCGGATCGTTGCGGGCCAGGATGCCTTTCGGTGAGACGATCTCCTGAAGCGCGGAGACGACGACCGGCAGCGCCTTGTCGGCGCCCTGCGACAGCGTCTGCACGACGAGCCAGTCGCCGTACCGATCGACGACGATCGACGGCAGGAGATCGGCTTCGCCGTGCACGAGACGGTACGCCGTCGCGTCGATCGCCAGCGACCGCCTGAACGCGACCGCGTCGCCGATACGCCGGCGGATCAGCGCGTCGTCTGCCGGCTCGTCGCCGCGCGTGAGCATGCGGAGCGCGATCTGCGACTTGTCGCTGTAGAACGCCGACCCGAGCGGCCGCCCGCCGCGAAGACTCTTCACGACGACGCGATCGCCGGGACCCGCGCTGACATCTTTAATGTCGCTGCGATAGATCCACGGATGCCCCGAACGGAGCCGCTCCTCGCCGCGGGCTGAAATAGTAACGGTTGAAGTCATGTCGTTCGGCGTTCATGTTCAGCGTTCAGACTGAACATTGAACCGTGAACCCTGAACGACATAGTACAATCTCCCGTCCATGCGAGTGGCGATTGGAGCCGATCACGCCGGCTTTCTCCTCAAAGAACATCTGAAGCAGACGCTGGCGAAGCTGGGGCACACGATCGACGACCACGGCACCGACAGCGAGGCCTCCGTCGACTACCCGCCGATCTGCATGAGCGTCGGGCGGGCGGTGGCCGGAGGCAAGGCCGATCGGGGCATCGTGCTCGGCGGCAGCGGCCAGGGCGAACAGATCGCCGCCAACAAAGTACCCGGCGTCCGCGCGGCGCTCTGCAACGATCTCTATACGGCGCGGCTGTCGCGCGAGCACAACGACGCGAACGTCCTCTCCATGGGCGGCCGCATCGTCGCCTTCGGCCTCGCCGACGAAATCCTCGCGCTCTGGCTCAACACGGCGTTCGAGGGCGGACGCCATCAGCGGCGCATCGATCAGATCAGCGCGGCGGAAAAGCGATGAACCCACACTGGCGGCTGCTGCAGGACGCGGATCCGGAGATCGCGAAAGCCATTCGTGACGAGCTGCACCGGCAGTCGTCCGGCCTCGAGCTGATCGCGTCGGAAAACTTCGTCAGCCGCGCCATCCTCGAAGCCGCGGGCTCCGTCTTCACCAACAAATACGCCGAAGGCTACCCGGGACGCCGCTACTACGGCGGCTGCGAGTACGTGGACGTCGTCGAAAGCCTGGCGATCTCGCGCGCGAAGGCGCTGTTCGGCGCCGAACACGCGAACGTGCAGCCGCACGCGGGCGCGCCCGCGAACCAGGCCGTGTACTTCGCCGCCTGCAAACCCGGCGACACCGTGCTGGGACTCAATCTCGCGCACGGCGGCCACCTGACGCACGGCCATCACCTGAACTTCTCCGGCATCCTGTACAAGATCGTCCCGTACGGCGTGAAGAAGGACGACGAGCGGATCGACTACGACGAGCTCGACCGCCTGGCCGACGAGCACAAGCCGCGGATGATCATCGTCGGCGCGAGCGCCTACCCGCGCGTCATCGACTTCGCGCGCATCCGCGCCGCGAGCAAGCGCGTCGGCGCGGTCATGATGACGGACATGGCGCACATCGCCGGGCTCGTCGCGACCGGTCAGCACCCGAGCCCTGTCCCGCATTCGGATTTCGTCACGACGACGACGCACAAGACGCTGCGCGGGCCGCGGTCCGGCATGGTGCTGTGCACGCAGCAGTGGGCCAAGGAGCTCGACAAAGCGGTCTTCCCCGGACTGCAGGGCGGTCCGCTCGTCCACATCATCGCGGCGAAAGCCGTGTGCTTCAAGGAAGCCGCCGAGCCGGAGTTCGCCGACTATCAGAAGCAGATTCTCGCGAACGCGAGAACGCTGGCCACGGCGCTGTCGACCGAGGGATTCCGCCTCGTCAGCGGCGGCACCGACAACCACCTGATGCTGGTCGATGTGTTTTCGAAAGGCATTACCGGCAAAGTCGCCGAAGCGGCGCTCGGGAAAGCCGGCATCACGGTCAACAAGAACGCCATCCCGTTCGATCAGAATCCCCCGATGGTGGCGAGCGGCGTCCGCATCGGCACGCCCGCCGTCACGACGCGCGGCATGAAGGAAGCCGAGATGCAGACGATCGCCGGGTTCATCACGCGCGCGTTGAAGTCCCCGGACGACGATCGCGCGCTCGGCATGGTCCGCGCCGAGGTCGAAGCGCTGTGCCAGAAGTTCCCGCTGTACCCGGCCTGAAGCAGAAAGTCGACGCGGTTTTCGCCGCCGACGGTCCGCTCGCCCGTACGATTCCCGACTTCGAACCGCGCAGCGGCCAGCTCGACATGGCCGCCGCGGTCGCGCGCGCGTTCGAGAACGGCGGCGTGCTGCTCGCCGAAGCCGGCACGGGCACAGGCAAGACGCTCGCCTATCTCGTGCCCGCGATCCTGAGCGGGCATCGGGTACTCGTCTCGACCGGCACGAAGAACCTCCAGGAGCAGATCTTCTTCAAGGACATTCCGGCGTTGAGGAAGGCGCTCGACGTCCCGTTCACCGCGACCTACATGAAAGGCCGGTCGAACTATCTGTGTCTCCATCGCCTCGATCAGATCAACGACAACGGCGGGCCGTCCGCTCTGGACGTGTTTCTGCCGATCGTCCGCGAGTGGGCGAAGACGACGGACACCGGCGACCGCGCGGAGCTGCAGGACCTGCCCGAAGACGTGCCGTTCTGGAACGACGTGTCGGCCACGGCCGAGACCTGCCTCGGCACGACCTGCCAGCGCTATGAGGAGTGCTTCGTCACGAAGATGCGGCAGCGCGCGGCCGAGTCCGACGTCGTCATCGTCAACCACCACCTGTTGTGCGCGGACGCCGCGGTCCGGAAGAACGCGTTCGGCGAAGTGATCCCGGCGTGCACGCACGCGATCCTCGACGAGGCGCACCAGTTCGAGGACGTCGCGACGCAGTACTTCGGCGTCGGCCTCAGCACGTACCGCGTGGAAGATCTCGCGCAGGACATCGAGCGGCTGAAACTCGAAGAGACCGAAAAGTGCGTCGCGACGCTCCGCGATCGCGGACGCCTGTTCTTCAACGAGATCGCGTACGCGCACCGCGCGGACGACCGCGCACGCAGCGAAGAGAAGATGCGTGCGACGCCCTCGTCGCTCGCGAAGGCGGCTGAAGGCGCGGCGATGCTCGCCGGCGCGCTGGACATCGTCGAATCGACACTGAAGCTGGTCCGGCTGAAGCCGGACCCTACCAATGGGAGTGAGGCGGCCAATAGTGAGAGGGACCGGGAGCAAATCGACGCGCTCGCGCGGCGTGCGGACGAAATGCGCGCGGACCTTCGGTTCCTGATGCGCGCGGGCGAAGCCGAATACGTCTACTTCGTCGAGTTCCGCGGACGCGGGGTGTTCCTCCGGGCGTCGCCGATCGACGTGTCGGACATCGTCCGCGAAGTGCTGCTCGACAGGATGAAGACGACGGTCATGACGTCGGCGACGCTGACGGTCGACGGCGGCTTCACATATATAAAGGAGAGGCTCGGTATCCGGCGGGCCGAGGACATCCGGCTGCCGTCCGAGTTCGACTTCGAGCGGCAGGCCGTGCTGTACCTGCCGCCGAAGATGCCGGACCCGAGATCGGTGGATTTCGCCGGGGCGGCCGGCCGCCAGGTCATCGAAATTCTCAGGCGCACGCGCGGCCGCGCGTTCGTGCTGTTCACGAGTTACGCGACGCTGCGTTCCGTGCAGGGGATCGCGGAGATGGCGCTCGACTATCCGATCTTCGTGCAGGGCACCGCGCCGCGATCGCAGCTGTTGAAGCAGTTCCGCGAGACGCCGCATTCGGTGCTGCTCGCGACCTCGAGCTTCTGGCAGGGCGTCGACGTCGTCGGCGAAGCGCTGAGTTGCGTGATCATCGACAAGCTGCCGTTCGCCTCGCCCGGCGACCCGGTCACGGCCGCGCGCATCGACGCGATCCGCGCGCGCGGCGGCGAGCCGTTCGACGAATATCAGGTGCCGCTGGCCATTCTCGCGCTGCAGCAGGGGCTTGGACGGCTGATCCGACATCGCCGCGACCGGGGCGTGCTCGCCGTCCTCGACCCGAGGCTCCGGACCAAAGGGTACGGCCGCCGTTTTCTGGCCTCGCTGCCGCCCGCGCCCGTCGTCCACGAGCTCGATGCCGTTGCAACCTTTATGGCCGCGGATCTCGTGTAAACTGTTTCCTCTGAGTAATCTGCAGTAGTACGGGCCTTCGGGCCGGTCCTACTTCTCCAGGAGGGCTTTTCAATGATCCGCCGCATCACAGGCCGGCTCGCGCAGGCAGCT
Source organism: Vicinamibacterales bacterium (assembly GCA_035571855.1). Classification (GTDB taxonomy): domain Bacteria; phylum Acidobacteriota; class Vicinamibacteria; order Vicinamibacterales; family CAVVIG01; genus DATNBT01. Next base: position 20,560 of record DATNBT010000049.1, on the reverse strand, counting down.
CTGGCCGGCGTCGTCGTTCTGGGCTTCGCTCTGCCGGCTGCCGCGCAGGGCATGATTACGGGCAAGGTCGTGGACGCCAAGGGCGATCCCGTCGTCGACGCCAAGATCACGATCGAGCAGACCGACGGCGTCACGCGCAAGTTCGAAACCAAGAGCGACAAGAAGGGCGAGTTCATCCAGATCGGCCTGCAGTCGTCCGCCTTCAAGGTGACGGCGGTGTCGAAGGACGGCAAGGAAACCGCGACGGCGACCACGCGCGTCAGCCAGCGCGGACCGTCGGCCGTGCGGCTCGTCATGGGCGGCGGGGCCGGCAACGATCCGACGCTCGCCGCGAAGACGGCCGAGCTGCGCAGGTCGTTCGATGAGGGCGTCGCGCTGAGCCGCGCCGGCAAGTACGACGAGTCGGTCGAGTCGTTCAACAAGGCGATCGCGATCAACCCGAACTGCCAGGACTGCTTCTACAACATCGGCTACGCGTACGCGCAGAAGAAGGAGTACGACAAGGCCGAGGAGAACTACAAGAAGGCGCTGGCGGTGAAGCCGGACTACGCCGAGGCGTACAACGGCCTTGCGAACATCTACAACGCGCAGCGCAAGTTCGATCAGGCCGCTGAAGCGAGCGCACAGGCGTCGAAGCTGAGCGCCGCCGCGCCGGGCGCGCTGCAGGGCGGCAACGCCGACGCGCTCTACAACGAAGGCGTGATCCTCTGGAACGGCGGCAAGATCGCCGACGCGAAAGCGAAGTTCGAAGCCGCCGTCGCGGCGAATCCGAACCACGCCGAGTCGCACTACCAGCTCGGGATGGCGCTCGTGAACGAAGGCAAGCTCAAGGAAGCGGGCGAACAGTTCAACACGTATCTGAAGCTCTCGCCTGACGGCGCGAACGCGGCGACCGCGAAGGCGCTCGTCGCCCAGCTTCCGAAGTAGGCCCGGCCTCCAGGTCGGGCGTCACGCATGATCGGCTCCAGGTTGGCGGACGTTCGCGATCGCATCGCGCGCGCCGCCGACCGGGCCCGCCGCAATCCCTCCTCGGTCAGGCTCATCGCGGTGTCGAAAACCTTCGGCGCCGATGCCGTGCGCGCAGCCGCGGCCGAAGGGCAGATCGACTTCGGCGAGAACAAAGTGCAGGAGGCGCAGACCAAACGCGCCGAGACGCGCGACCTGACGATCGTCTGGCATCTGATTGGACATCTCCAGTCGAACAAGGCGAAGAAGGCGGTCGCGGAGTTCGACGTCATCCACTCGGTCGACAGCGTGGAGCTGCTGAGAAAGATCGACGCCGCGGCCGCCGACGCCGGACGTTCGATCGCGCTGCTCGTTCAGGCCGATCTCGCGCGCGAAGCCACGAAACACGGCGCTGCGGAGCCGGAGATCCTGCCGATCTTTCAGGCCGCGGCCGGCTGCCGGGCCGTGAAGATGTCCGGCCTGATGCTCATTCCGCCCGCGGTCGAGCGTGCGGAGGACGCCAGGCCGTGGTTCCGGAAGCTCCGGGAACTCCGCGACGGCCTGATCTCCGCCGGCGTCGATCGTAATCAGCTGACGGAACTGTCGATGGGCATGAGCCATGATTACGAAGTCGCCATCGAGGAGGGCGCCACGATGGTCAGAGTCGGCACGGCGATATTCGGCCGCCGCTAAGGTTCGCGGCCCCATCGACCGATAGATGAAGTCGGAGATTCACGGCATGAATGTCAGTCCTCTTGACCTTCGTCAGCAGCGTTTCCACTCCCGCTTCCGGGGTTTCGACAGGATCGAGGTCACGTCGTTCCTGGCCGCCGTCGCCGACGACTACGAGCAGGCCCTGCGTGAGACCGACCGCCTGCGGCAGGACCTCGCGCGCATGGAAGCCGTGCTCGCCGAACATCGCCAGCACGAGCAGAACCTGCGATCGACGCTCATGACCGCGCAGAAGCTGTCGGAAGATCTGAAGGGCACCGCGGAGAAGGAAGCCGACCGCATCGTGCGCGACGCCGAAGGCCGTGCGCAGCTGCTGCTCGATCGCACGCAGGCGCGCCTCGAGGACGTCCAGCGCGAGATCGACGGCATGAAGCTCAAGCGGCGCGACGTCGAGACGACGATCGAGTCGACCATCCAGGCGCTGCGCAACACGCTCGACTACGTCCGCGAGCAGGAACAGCGCGACCACGACGACAAGGTCCTCGCATTCAGGGCCGGCTGACCGCCGGCACCTGCCACACTCCCCCCGTGGCTTCGTTCGCTGACAAATCACTGAAGGAAGTACTCGCCGCGTTCGGCTCGGCGTCCCCGACGCCCGGCGGCGGCTCCGCCTGCGCGGCGGCCGGCGCGTTCGGCACGGCGCTGCTGCGCATGGCCGCGGCCATCGCCGGCGTCGAACAGCAGTCCCTGCAGAGAATCGAAGAGCGGCTGATCGACGCCATCGACGCCGACGCCGTCGCCTATCGCTACGTCATCACCGCGCAGCGTCAGCCGCAGGACACGCCGGAGGAACGCGGTCTCCGCAGCGCCTCGATTCAGCTCGCGCTGCGCGGCGCCACCGAAGTTCCGCTCAGCATCATGCGTCTGTGCTCGTCGGCGCTGTACGAGGCGACCGAGATCGCCGGCCGCGCCCGTCGATCGACGGTCGGCGACATCGGCGTCGCCATCACGCTGCTGCGGGCCGCCGCAGAGGCCGCGCGCCAGACGATCGACGCGAACCTCGGCGCGATCAAAGACCCCGCCTACGTCAAGACTGTCCGGGAAGAGTTCACGACGATGGCCGAGCGGGCCGACATGGCGGTCGTCGAATCGGAGCGGCTGCTCCGCGTGCGCTGACCCTCAGCGCTGGGGCTCGAGCAGGTATCCGTCGGCGCTCAACGAAAACGGCCACTGATATTCGTAGCCGGGCAGCACGGCGACCGGCTTCGTGTAGCGCGCGTCGATGTAGGTGTGCTGCTGGTCCTTGCGGACCTCGACCGCATCGGCGTCGACCGGCTCCTCGTATTGCGCCGCCAGCTCCGCGACCCTGTTCTTGATTTCCTCGTCGCTCTTGCCGCCGGTGCGAATCGAGTACTCCTGCACCGCGTCCTGAAACTTGTAATAGGAAATGTAGGCCGACGCAATGCGCCACAGTGCGTTCGCGAGCAGGACGGCGATTGCGATCTTGATAATCGACTTGATCATCGGTCTGACTTCAGTGAATCAGATGGCCGAGACGGTCCCACCGCGTCTTGGTGAAGAAGTGCATGAACACCGACGCCAGCCCCTTCACCGCCGCCGTCGTCGAGTCGTCCTCGTAGTCCTCGCGTTCTGATTCGTACGACCAGTAGATCAGCAGCGCCCTGCCCTTGACGTAATCGCGCGGCATGAAGCCCCAGTACCGGCTGTCGGCGGAGTTGTCGCGGTTGTCGCCCATCATGAAGTACTGATTGGGCGGCACGGTCACCGGGCCGTAGTTCTCCCGCACGTCCGACGAGGTCACTTCCGCGAGGTCGGCGTTGTGCTGCGGCTCCTCGAGGAAATGCACGTAGGGCTCGTCGAGCGGCTTCCCGTCGATGTAGATCTTCTTCTCTTTCAGCTGGAGCATCTCGCCGGGAAGCCCGATCACGCGCTTGATGTAATCGCGGTCGGGCTCGACGGGATACTTGAACACCAGCACGTCGCCGCGCCGGATGTCACGGATCGGCAGGAGCGTCCGCTCGAGGCCCGTCGCGGTGGGCCCGTCGACGAACTTGTTCACCAGCAGGTGATCGCCGATGAGGAGGTTGTTCTCCATCGACCCGGTCGGAATCTTGAACGCCTGCAGGACGAACGTGCGGACGAACAGCGCGAGGATGACGGCAATGACGATCGACTCGAAGTATTCGCGGACGGTCGACTTCTTGAAGTCTTTGGCCATCAGTTCTCGGAATCGGTGCCCATCCTGAGGACGGCGAGAAACGCTTCCTGCGGAATCTCGACCTTCCCTACCCGCTTCATCCGCTTCTTGCCTTCTTTCTGTTTCTCGAGCAGCTTCCGCTTGCGCGTGATGTCGCCGCCGTAGCACTTGGCGAGCACGTTCTTCCGCATCGCCTTCACCGACTCGCGCGCGATGATGCGTCCGCCGATCGCCGCCTGGATCGCGACCTCGAACATCTGCCGCGGAATCAGCTCGCGCATCTTCGCCGCGAGCGCGCGTCCGCGATCGTACGCCATGTCGCGGTGGACGATGATCGACAGCGCGTCCACCGGATCGCCGTTCACCAGGATGTCGAGCTTGACGAGCGGCGACGGCCAGTAGCCCGTCACATGATAGTCGAGCGACGCGTACCCGCGGGAGATGGTCTTAAGTTTGTCGTAAAAATCGAGGACGACCTCGTTGAACGGCAGCTCGTACGTGACGAGGACGCGGTCTGACGCCAGATACTCGATCGTCTTCTGCACGCCGCGCTTGTCCTGACAGAGCTGCAGGATGCCGCCGACGTGCTCTGCCGGCGTCAGGATCATCGCGGTGATCACCGGCTCCTCGATCACCTTGATTCGCCCGGCATCCGGCAGCTTCGCCGGGCTGTCGATCTCCTGCACCACGCCGTCCGTCGTGGTCACGCGGTACAGCACGCCCGGCGCCGTCGTCACCAGGTCCATGTCGTACTCGCGCTCGAGCCGCTCCTGCACGATCTCCATGTGCAGCAGCCCGAGGAAGCCGCAGCGGAAGCCGAAGCCGAGCGCCGCCGACGTCTCGGGCTCGTAGAAGAACGACGCGTCGTTCAGCCGCAGCTTTTCGAGCGCCTCACGAAGCTCCGCGTACTGATGGCTCTCGACGGGATACAGCCCCGCGAAGACCATCGGCTTCAGCTCCTTGAATCCCGGGAACGGCTCGCTCGTCGGCCGCGCGCTCTCGGTGATCGTGTCGCCGATCTTCGCGTCGCCGACGTTCTTGATGTTCGCGACGAGGAAGCCGACCTCGCCGACGCCGAGATCGCCCGCCTCCGCCGCCTTCGGATTGAAGACGCCGAGCTGCAGCACCTCGTAGTCCTGGCCCTGCGCCATCAGCCGGATCTTCATGCCCGGCCTGATCGTCCCGTCGATCACGCGGATGACGATGACGACGCCGCGGTAGGAGTCGAACCAGGAATCGAAGATCAGCGCCTTGAGCGGCGCGTCCTGCACGCCCGTCGGCGCGGGCAGCCGCGCGACGATGGCCTCGAGAATTTCGGGAACGCCGGCTCCGGTCTTGGCGCTTGCGAGAATCGCGCCGGCGCCGTCGAGGCCGACGATGTCCTGGATCTGGCGCCGCGCTTCTTCGGGCTGCGCGCTCGGCAGATCGATCTTGTTGATGACCGGGATGATCTCCAGGCTGTTCTCGACCGCGAGATACGCGTTCGCCAGCGTCTGCGCTTCGACGCCCTGCGACGCGTCCACGAGCAGCAGCGCGCCCTCGCACGCGGCGAGCGACCGCGTGACTTCGTAGGAGAAGTCCACGTGCCCGGGCGTGTCGATCAGGTTGAGGACGTACTTCTCGCCGGACGCCGCCGTGTAGTTGAGGCGCACCGGATGCGCCTTGATCGTGATGCCGCGCTCGCGCTCGAGGTCCATCGCGTCGAGGACCTGCGCTTCCATCTCCCGCGCCTGCAGCGCGCCGGTCAGTTCGAGAAAGCGGTCGGCGAGCGTGGACTTGCCGTGATCGATGTGCGCGATCACGGAAAAGTTGCGAATCTTCTGTGGATCCAATGGCTATCGCGATTCGACGGGCACGTAGCGCTGCGGATACTCCGGTCCGATGTATTCCGCGCGCGGGCGGATGAGCCGGTTGTTCGCGTACTGCTCGAGCACGTGCGCCGTCCAGCCGGAGATGCGGCTGACCGCGAAGATCGGCGTGAACAGATCGGTGTCGATGCCGAGCGAGTGGTACGTCGAGGCGGAGTAGAAGTCCACGTTCGCGTTCAGCTTCTTCTCCGCCTTGACGAACGCCTCGATGCGCTCCGACATCTCGAACCAGATCGGCTGGCCCGTCCGCTGTCCGAGGTCGCGCGACATCTGGCGCAGGTGCGTCGCGCGCGGATCTTCCGTGTGGTACACGCGATGGCCGAAGCCCGGAATCTTTTCCTTCTTCGCGAGCTTCGCGCGCACGACGTCCACGGCTCTGTCCGCGCCGGCGTCCGGACCGATTTCAAGCAGCAGCCGCATCACGTCGGCGTTCGCGCCGCCGTGCAGCGGGCCCTTGAGCGCGCCGATCGCGCCCACGATCGCCGAGTGGATGTCTGTGAGCGTCGCCGCCGCGACGCGGGCCGCGAACGTCGACGCGTTGAGCTCGTGATCCGCGTGCAGGATCAGCGCGACGTCGAAGGCGCGCGTCTCGAGACCGCCGGGCCGCTGGCCCGTCAGCATGTACAGGAAATTCGCGGCGTGCCCGAGCACCGGATCCGGTTCGATCGGCCCGCCGCCGCTGGCGACGCGACCCATGGTCGCGACGATGGTGGCGATTTGTGCGGTGAGGCGGACGGCTTTGCGGTAGTTGGCGGCGGGAGAGTTGTCGTTGGCGTCGGCGTCGTAGTGGGACAGCGCGGAAGTCAGCGTCCGCAGCAGGTCCATGCCGTTGCCCGGCGGCAGGGACCGCATCAGCCTGAGCACGCCTTCCGGCAGCGCCCGGCCCGCGGCGAGCTGCGACTGCAGGTCCCCCAGCTCCGCGCGCGTCGGCAGGCGGCGATGCCACAGCAGGAAACAGACCTCTTCGAACGTCGCGTGACGCGCGAGATCGTGGATGTCGTAGCCGCAATACGCGAGCACGCCGCGATCGCCGTCGAGGTAGCAGATTGCGGACGAGGTTGCGACTGTATCTTCGAGGCCTGCCTTGGGCTTCGCCGCCGACGTCGTCATATCAAATCAATCATACTCCGGCGGCGCGTTTTGCAGCCGAGCCGGCGGCCCTGTAGACGAGACCGATGGCCAGCCCGACCAGCAGGAATTCGCCGAACTGCCCGCCCAGATACGTCAGCATCATTTTCTTGCCGATGCGCAGCGTCCCGTAGCTGGTGCTCGAGATGTAGATGGCCATCAGCAGCGCCAGGACGATGCCGAACTTCAGGCCCTCGGCCGCGGCGCTGCCGCCTTCATAGCCCTTGGCGTAGATGTAGGAGGCCACGAGCATCGCGGCGAAGATGCCCAGGAACATGATCGCGAAGCCGCTGGTGTCGTCGCCCGGGCGATAAATCTGCGGGTACCGGGCGAACTCGCCGTGCAGCACCCTCGCCCAGACGACGAGCCCGTAGACGGCGTCCACGATGGTCGCAACGACAGCCGCAATGACAAGCCGACCGTAATTCATGGCGCACTCCTTCTGACGCCGGAGCGCGAAGGCTTCTGCCGACCGCCCGGCGTGCGCCGAATATACGCGTCTGACCTACTGAATGCGAGAGGAAACCGGCAGCTCCGCGACCTCGGGTTCTTCGCCGGCGTACTGCTGGACGATCGACACGAGGCCCGTGTAGAGGAAGCCGATCTGGAAGAGCATCAGGAACGGCAGCGTGCCGTAGATCTGGTTGGCGAGCGCGTAGAACACCGTCGCCGTGAAGTACAGCCCCAGCGCGAGCTCGATGAGCGGCTGGATCGCGACGGTCGTGTGGTACTTCTTGCCGATCCACTCGTCGGCCGAACCCTCGATGCGGTACTTCGGCGTGCGCGTGAACTCCGACTCTTTGTTGAAGAGCGCTTCGAACACCGCGCGCGAGTTGTTGATCGACAGCCCGATGCCGATCGACATCAGGAACGGCAGGTACTTGATGCGCGCGACCCAGTCGCGATGGATTTCGCGCTGGCAGACCATATAGAAGTTGCAGACCGAGAACGTCGCCGCGAAGAACAGCGGCACGTCGATCAGCAGCATCTCGTACCAGCCCATGTTGTAGCGGATCACCATCGACGGGAAAATCAGGATCGACAGCACCACCATCAGCGGGTAGTTGAAATTCGCCGTGAGATGGAAGAACGCCTCGATCTTCGTGCCGAGCGGCACGTCGGCGCGCAGGATCTCCGGCAGGAGCTTCCGGCACGTCTGGATCGATCCCTTCGCCCAGCGATGCTGCTGCGACTTGAACGAGTTCATCTCGACGGGCACTTCCGCCGGCGCGATCACGTCGGACACGAACACGAACTTCCAGCCGCGCAGCTGCGCGCGGTAGCTGAGATCGAGATCCTCGGTCAGCGTGTCGTGCTGCCAGCCGCCGGCGTCGGCGATGACGGCGCGCCGCCAGATGCCGGCCGTGCCGTTGAAGTTGAAGAAGTGGCCCGCGCGGTTGCGCCCGCCGTGCTCGAGCACGAAGTGGCCGTCGAGCAGAATCGACTGGATCTTCGTGAGCAGCGAGTAGTCCTGGTTGATGTGGCCCCAGCGCGCCTGCACCATGCCGACCTTCGCGTCGGCGAAGTGCGGCAGCAGCTTCGTCAGGAAATCCGGCGTCGGGATGAAGTCGGCGTCGAAGATCGCGACGAACTCGCCGCGCGCGGTCTTGAGGCCTTCTTCGAGCGCCCCGGCTTTGAAGCCGACGCGGTTCGTGCGATGGATGTACTTGACGTCGACGCCCTGCGTCACGCACCGCCGCGCGGCGAGCTCGGCGATCTCGCACGTCTCGTCGGTCGAGTCGTCGAGCACCTGAATCTCGAGCAGTTCTCTGGGATACTCGATCCGGCAGACGGCTTCGATCAGCCGCTCGGCGACGTACATCTCGTTGTAGAGCGGCAGCTGGATCGTGACGATCGGAAGAGGACTGAGCGGCGCCGTCGCCTTCGGCTGCTTGTCGCGGTTCCTCATGTAGACGTACACAAGGTAGTAGCGGTGCCAGCCGTACACGGCAAGAATGATGACGACGAAGAAATACGTCGCCAGCGTCAGTGTCTCTGAGGGAGTCATCGTCGAAAAACCTGAGGAATTATTATTACTGTTGGGGTCTCATGACGTCAAACAAACTGCTCAGAGATTTGCTCGATCGCGTGGCCTCCGGCGCCACCGATCCCGCCGATGCGGTCGAGCAGCTCGCCGGGGCCCTCAGAGCCCGGCCGTTCGAGGACCTCGGCTATGCGCGCGTCGACCACCATCGCGCCATCCGCCAGGGGTTTCCCGAGGTCATTCTCGGCCTTGGCAAGACACCGCCGCAGATTGCCGGCATCGCCGGAGAAATCGTCGGCCGCGGATCCACGCTGCTCGTGACGCGCGCCTCGCGCGAGGCGTACGACGCCGTCCGCGCGGTCGTCCCCGACGCGACGTACCACGAGACGGCGTCGATCATCGCGCTGCGTCAGGCCGATATCGCGCCCGGTAAAGGAACGATCGTGATCGCGGCCGCCGGCACGGCGGACCTCCCCGTTGCCGAAGAAGCGGCGATTACAGCCGAGCTGATGGGCAACTGCGTCGAACGCCTCTACGACGTCGGCGTCGCCGGACTGCACCGGCTGCTCGCCGAACTGGACCGTCTGGCCGCCGCGCGCGTGGTCGTCGTCGTCGCAGGAATGGAAGGGGCGCTTCCCAGTGTGGTGTCCGGGCTCGTCAGCGTGCCGGTCATCGCGGTGCCGACAAGCATCGGCTACGGCGCGAGTTTCGGCGGGCTCGCCGCGCTGCTGGGCATGCTGAACAGCTGCGCGTCCGGCGTGTCCGTCGTCAACATCGATAACGGATTTGGCGCGGGAAACATCGCCAGTTTGATCAATCATCTTTAGCTCCATGCAGCCCTCAGTCCTGCGCGCGCTCGAGTTCGATCGCGTCGTCGAGATGGTGCGCGCCTTTGCGATGACGCCGATGGGCGACGAGCGGCTCGAACGCCTTGCGCCCTCGGGAGATCCGCAGAAAGTGGCGCAGCTGCTGGCCGCGACCACCGAGACGGCGAAGTACCTGTCGTCGAACGGCCTCTTCCCTCTTCGATCCGCGGCGGAGATGCCGCAGATCGTCGCGGCGCTGGCCGTCGAAGGCCGCGCCATCGAGGCGCCGCGGCTCCTCGCGCTGGCGACGTTTCTCGCGTCGGTCGACGAGGCCGTCGCGGCGATTCGCCGCGCGCCCGGCTCGTTTGCGCGGCTCGAAGCCGCCGCAGGTCCCGCTGCATCATTCAAGAACGAGACCGCGCAGGTGCGCGAGAAGATCGACGAGGCGGGAGAAGTCGCCGACTCCGCGAGTCCCGAGCTCAAGGTCATCCGCGAACGTCTCCGCAAACAGCGTTCCCGCCTGCGGGGCACCCTCGAGTCGTACCTTCGCGGCAAGGACACGGCGAAGTACATCCAGGACCAGGTCGTCACCGAACGCAACGGCCGGTACGTCATCGTCGTCAAAGCCGAGCACCGGACGTCGATTCCCGGCATCGTGCACGGCGCGTCGACCAGCGGCGCGAGCCTGTACCTCGAACCGCTGAGCACCGTCGAGATCAACAACGACATCGTCGCGCTCGAAGAACAGGAAGCCGAGGAAGTGCGGCGGATCCTGCTCGCGCTGTCGGACGCCTTCCGCTCGCGCGCCGCGGATCTCGCGCGCACGATCGAGGTCGCGACCGAGCTCGACGTCCTGCAGGCGCGCGCGCGGTTTTCCTCGTCCGTCGACGGCGTCGAGCCGGCGCTGTCGGCCGACGGCGCGTTCGAGCTCCAGGCGGCGCGGCATCCGCTGGTGAGAAACGCGGTGCCCGTCACGATCAAAATCATTCCGCCCGCGACGTGCCTCCTCATCACCGGTCCCAACACGGGCGGCAAGACGGTCGCGCTGAAGACGGCGGGGCTCTTCGCGCTGATGGCGCAGAGCGGACTGAGGATTCCCGCCGCGCACGGATCGCGGCTGCCGGTGTTCCGTTCGGTGTTCGCCGACATCGGCGACGAGCAGTCGATCGACGCGAGCCTCAGCACGTTCTCCGGCCACATCACGAACATCGCGAACATGGACCGCTCGCTGCAGACGCCGGCGCTCGTCCTGCTCGACGAAGTCGGCTCGGGGACGGATCCGATTGAAGGCGGGGCGCTCGGCGTCGCCGTCGTCGATCACTTCCGGCGCCGCGGCGCGGCGGTCATCGCGACGAGCCACTACGACGCGCTCAAGACGTACGCGTCGACGACGGAGGGCGTCGCGAGCGCGGCGTTCGGCTTCGACGCGGAGACGTTCGCGCCGACGTACCAGCTGCTCTACGGCTCGCCGGGACGCAGCCTCGCGCTCGAGATCGCCAATCGCCTCGGCCTCGCGCCGTCGGTCGTCGCGGCGGCGCGCCAGAATCTCAGCGCGCGCGAGGCCCAGCTCGCCGAGCACCTGGCGAAAATCGACAAGGACATGCGCGCGCTCGAACACGAGAAGCGCCTCGTCGCGCACGAACGCGAGACCCTGAGCGGAGCCGAAGCGCGGATGCGCGAGCGCGACAACGCGCTGCGCGAACGCGAGGAGACGTTCCGCCGACGGCTGAGCGAGGACCTCGAACGCGAGATGCGCGACGCGCGCCGGCAGATCGACGATGTGATCGCGGACTTGAAGGCGAAGACGGCCGCGGCGGCAAAGACCGTCGAGCGCGCGCCCGTCAGCACGGGCGACACCGGCGCGCTGCGCGCGGACGCGCGCAACGCCGTCGACACGATCGTCAGACAGCGCACAGAACCGTCACGGCCGGCGGAGGCGCAGGCCGCGGGCGCCGCGCCGAACGTCGGCGATCGCGTCGTCCTCGGCGGCCTCGGTCTTGAAGGCGTCGTCACGGCCGTGCACGACGGCACGGCGGAGCTCGACGTCCGCGGCAAGCGGATGCGCGCGAGCCTTCGCGACCTCCGCGTCGTCGGCGGACCGAAACCGCCGGCGCCGGCCAGCGTCAAAGTGCATGTCGAGCTCCAGTCGCACGACCTGTCGGTGTCGGATCTCAACGTCGTCGGCTGCACGGTTGACGAAGCGCTGTCACGGGCGGAGCGCTTTCTCGACGAATCCCTGCTGACGGATCACCGTACGGTGCGGCTCATTCACGGCTACGGGACGGGCCAGCTCAAACGCGCGCTGGCAGATTTCCTGCAGCAGCATCCGCTGGTGGCGCGCTTCGACGCGGCGCCGCCGAACCAGGGCGGCGGCGGCGTCACCGTGGTCGAACTGAAAGACTGATGGGCCTGTTTCCGCAGCAGTTCATCGACGACCTCCGGCTGCAGGTGAACATCCTGCAGGTGATTCAGGAGTACGTCCCGCTCAGGAAGATGGGCGCGACGTGGAAGGGCCTCTGCCCGTTTCATTCCGAGAAGACGCCGTCGTTCCACGTCAATCCGGAGAAGGGTTTCTTCCACTGCTTCGGCTGCGGCGTGGGCGGCAACGTGTTCAAGTTTCTCGAGCTCCACGAGAAGGTGACGTTTCCCGAAGCGGTCCGCATGCTCGCGCAGAAGGCCGGCATGTCGATTCCGGAGACCGTCGACGCCGAAAAGGAACAGGGACACGACGCGAAGACGCGCGAGACGCTCCTGAAGATTCACGAAGAGGCGGCCGCGTATTTCCGCGAGATGCTCGGGAGCGCGGCGGGGGCGCGCGCGCGGCAGCAGCTTGCCGATCGCGAGGTGCCGCAGGAGACGATCGAGCAGCTCGGCCTCGGCTTCGCGCCGAACTCCCGCGACGGCCTGAAGTCGCGCCTCCTCACGCTGGGCTTTCCGCAGGCGCTGTTGCTGCAGAGCGGGCTGATTCTGCAGCGCGACAACGGAGATGTCATCGACCGCTTCCGCAACCGGCTGATGATTCCCATCTGCCGCGACACCGGCTCGGTGATTGCTTTCGGTGGTCGTGCGATGGACGCGGATCAGATCCCGAAGTATCTCAACTCGCCCGAGACGCCGATCTACTCGAAGAGCCGGACGCTGTACGGGCTGCACCTGTCGAAAGCCGCGGTCCGCAAGGTCGGGTTTGCCGTGCTCGTCGAGGGCTACTTCGATTTCGCGCAGGTCTTCCGCACCGACGCGGCGCCGGTCGTCGCCTCCTGCGGCACGGCGCTGACGCCGCAGCAGGCGCAGCTGCTGCGGCGGTTCACGACGAAGATCGTGTTGAGCTTCGATCCGGACGCGGCGGGCCAGGGCGCGGCGATTCGGTCGTGCGAACTGCTGGTCGCCGAAGGCTTCGACGTCAACGTGGTGGTGCTGGACAAGGGCGAAGATCCCGATACGTTCATCAGGAAGAAAGGCGCGGGCGCGTACCGTGAAAGATTGCGGCACTCGCGGCCGTATTTAGAGTACCTGCTGGATCAGGCTGCCGCGGGGGTGGACCTCGAGCACGGGGACAAGCGCCGCGAGTTTCTTAATAAGATGTTGGCCGTCGCCGCCCGGATTCCCGACGCCGCTGCCCGCGACCAGTTCGCGGACAGAATTGCGCACAAAGCGCGGATTACAGAAGATGTCGTCCGGGCCGAAATAAGGAAAGCGGCCGTCAACAGGAAGACCGCCGTGACGGCGCGCGAAGTGCCGTCGCTGCCGGCCGGGCCCGGTGCGGGACCGCTCAAACCGGCGGAAAGAGGCCTGATTTGGGGGTTATTTCACAAAACGGATGAGGCTCGGGCCGCGCTGGCCGGGCTCGACGCGGGGGATCTGGAGCATCTGGCGGGGCGGGAAATCTTCGAACTCGCGCGGGAACTGTCGTCGGAGCCCGCCGAACTTCTACCTTCCGAGCTGCTACGGCGTCTAAGTACAATGAACGGTCAGCTTGTCACGGGCATCGCCGGAGAGGCGGCGGCACCGGTCACCGGCCCAGGGGACCTTGCCGAATGTGCCCGCATTCTGAAACGGCTGCGCTGCGAACGTGAGCGCGCCGCCATACAGCGCGAAATCGACCGGCTGCAGGGGCTCGGATCTACATCACATGGAGATGAGCTCGACCTGCTTTTGAACCAGAAGCGCACGCTCGCGCAGCGTATCGAGGAACTGACGTCTTGACCACGAACAAACGAGAACCGCTTTCCATCGAAGAAAAATACGACGAGGTCCGGCAGCTCATCAGCATCGGCAAGGAGAAGGGCTACCTTCTCTACGACGAAGTGAACGAGCTCCTGCCGACCGAGATCACCTCGTCTGAGGAGCTCGACGACCTCTTCAACACGTTCGGCAGCGCGGGCATCGAAGTCATCGACTCCGATCAGAAGTACGCGCGCGACGAGAAGCCGATCGACCGCACCGGCGAAGGCGCCGAGGAGATCGAGCTCGATCTCACGCCGGGCGCGCTGGACAAGACGAACGACCCGGTCCGGATGTACCTCCGCGAGATGGGCACCGTCCCGCTGCTCACGCGCGAAGGCGAAGTCGAGATCGCGCGGCGCATCGAGCGCGGCAAGCTCGCCGTCATCAAGTCGATCTCGCGCACGCCGCTCATCGCGAAGAAGGTCATCCTGCTCGGCGACCAGCTCCGCGCCGGCGAACGCACGATCCGCGAGCTCGTGATCTTCAACGACGAGGAGATCACCGACGAGCGCATCGCCGAGCGCAGCAAGCAGGTCCAGAAGCAGATCGACGCCGTCCGCAAGGCGCGCGAGAACTACGAGAAGCTCGATCAGAAGCTGCAGGAGACGCCGAAGGGCAAGGACAACCGCGAGCGGCGCAAGTACCGCCGCTGCTGGTGGCAGGCCAAGCGCGCGCAGATCGAGGTGTCGAACGCGATTCGCGTGATCGAGTTCACCGAAGCCGTGAAGCGGCGCCTGATCGACGAGATGAAGGACGCCGTCGAGTCGGTCAAGGCCGTGCAGCGCGAGATCGACGGCTACGAGCGGCTGCTCAACCCGAAGGGCGGCAAGAAGCCCAAGCTGCGTGAAGAGGACAGGAAGAACCTGCAGAAGCAGCAGAAGGATCAGAAGCTCAAGCTCAAGTCGATGACCGACGCGCTCGAGCAGGATCCGACCGAGCTGAAGCAGACGCTCGACACGATTCTGCGCGGCGAGTACCAGGCCGAGCAGGCGAAGAAGGAGCTCGTCGAAGCCAACCTCCGCCTCGTCGTCTCGATTGCCAAGAAGTACACGAACCGCGGACTCCAGTTCCTCGACCTGATTCAGGAGGGCAACATCGGCCTGATGAAGGCGGTCGACAAGTTCGAGTACCGCCGCGGCTACAAGTTCTCGACGTACGCGACGTGGTGGATCCGCCAGGCCATCACCCGCGCGATCGCCGACCAGGCGCGCACCATCCGCATCCCGGTGCACATGATCGAGACGATCAACAAGCTCATTCGCACCTCGCGCGCGCTCGTGCAGGAGCTCGGGCGCGAGCCGACGTCGGAGGAGATCGCCAAGCGCATGGACATCCCGGTCAGCAAGGTCCGGAAAGTCCTGAAGATCGCGCAGGAGCCGATCTCGCTCGAGACGCCGATCGGCGAAGAGGAAGATTCGCATCTCGGCGACTTCATCGAAGATCGCCAGGTGGTCTCCCCCGCCGAAGCAGTCATCAACCTGAACCTGAAGGAACAGACCGAGTCGGTGCTGAAGACGCTCACGCCGCGCGAAGAGAAGGTCATCAAGATGCGCTTCGGCGTCGGCGACGGCAGCGAGCACACGCTCGAGGAAGTCGGCCAGAGCTTCGCCGTCACGCGCGAGCGCATCCGGCAGATCGAAGCCAAGGCGCTGCGCAAGCTGCGCCACCCCTCGCGCAGCCGAAAGCTGCGTGCGTTCCTCGAAGGACGCACCTCGTAGACTGGTGACTGGTGACTGGTGACTGCTGACTGCTGACTGCTGACTGCTGACTGGAGACCGGTGACTACTGTTACACTCTGGGACGGGCCCATAGCTCAACGGTTAGAGCCGCCGGCTCATAACCGGCCCGTTCCAGGTTCGAATCCTGGTGGGCCCACCTTCGCTCTCGCCTGCGAACCTGTCGAGAGCTTCAGTGGGCAGGCCCACGCAGACAACTGCGGCTTCCAGAGCCCCGGTGAGATAATCGCCGGGGCTTTTTTTATTTATGAATGCTGATCTCGAAAAACTGATCGTCCTCCAGCGTCTCGACTCCTCCTCACACGACGCGCAGCGCAGGCTGACCGACATGCCCGAACGCGAAAAGGCGCTCGACGCGCGCATCGCCGCCGCGAAAGACGCGGTCGCCGCCGCCAAAGCCCGGCTCACCGACAGCCAGAACGTCCGCCGCGAACACGAAAAGACGGTCGCCCTGCATCAGGGCCGGCTGTCCAAGTTCCGCGAGCAGGCGATGGCCGTGAAGACGAACCAGGAGTACCACGCGATCCAGCACGAAATCTCGTTCGCGCAGACCGAGATGAAAGCCGCCGAGGACGCCGTCCTCGAGAAGATGCTCGAAGGCGACGAACTGGCCGCGGCCGTGAAGAGCGCGGAAGCGAATCTGGCCGCCGAGCAGAAAAAAGTCGACGCGGAGAAGAAGACGCTGGCCGCCGAAGCCGCGGACATGACAGGGGCGCTCCAGAAGCTCGCCGCCGAGCGCGCCGACGTGACGAAGTCGCTCACGCCGCAGGTGCTCGCGACGTTCGAACTGGTCTCGAACCGCCGCAACGGCATCGCGATCGCCGAAGCGAAGGACGGCATCTGCGTCGTCTGTCACGTGCGCATGCGGCCGCAGGTGTTCAACAACGTCCGCCGGAACGATCAGATCATCCAGTGCGACAGCTGCAATCGGATCCTGTATTTCGTTCCGCCGCCGGTTCCCGCACCCGCGGCCGACGCCGTGCCTCAGCCCGCTCAGTGAACCCTGAACCCTGAACCGTGAACCACGTGATCGCATATATCGATGGGGGCGCCCGCGGTAATCCCGGGCCCGCGGGTTTCGGCGTCCGCATCGAAGAGCCCGACGGCACGCTCGTCGAAGAATTCTCCGAAGCGATCGGGCACGCGACGAACAACGTCGCCGAATACCGCGGCCTGCTCGCGGCGCTCGAATGGGCGAAGTCGCACGGCTGCCGCGAGCTGCACGTGCGATCGGACTCGCTGCTGCTCGTGCAGCAGATGCTGGGCAACTACAAGGTGAAAAACGCGGGGCTGCAGCCGCTGCATGCGAACGCGCGGCTGCTGGCGAACGAGATCGGCCGGGTGACGTTCGAGCACGTCGGCCGCGCGCACAACGCGCACGCCGATCGCCTCGCGAACGCAGCCATGGACCGGGCTCAGAACTAAGTTCTGACTTCTAACTTCTTAGTTCTAACTTCATCAGTACATAAGGCCGGGCTTGATCACGCCGGCCATTCTTCCCGCGCGTGAGCCGTCACGGCGGTAGGAACAGCATGCGGCGTCATGGCTCGCCGTGCAGACGTTCGACAGAAAGATCTGCCCGGCCGGCACACCGGCCGACTCGAGCTGCTCGCGCACACATGACCAGCCGTCGAAGAACCAGTGGCCCGGACGCCGCGTGGCGGGAAGGGACTTCATCGGCGGATTGTCCTGGAGTGTCAGCGGGTCCGCGAGGAACCAGCGACCGAGTTCGGCGTCGTTGAAGCCGGCGGCGGCGAACGCGTTCCGCACGTCCTCACCCACTTCATAACAGCAGGCGCCAATCGCAGGACCCGCGGCGACGAGAAGGTCGCCGGGATTCGTGCCGAAATCGGCGCCCATCCGGCCGACGGTGACGTCAGGCACGCGCGCGGCGAGGCCCCGCCATCCCGCATGCGCCGCCGCCACCGCGCCGCGCTGCCGATCGACGAACAGCAGCGGCAAACAGTCGGCGGTCTGGACCGCGACGGCGATCCCGGGGTCGTCGGTGATGGCGACGTCCGCCGTCGGAACGGCGCCCGCGGGCACGCGCTCACCTTTCTTATATGTGACGACGTCGCGGCCGTGGACCTGCTGCAGCCGGCCGAACTGTTCGACGCCGACGTGCGCGGCCTGGGCCACGTCCAGCCAGCCGTTTGCGGCGTCGGGGGTGCGCTCCCCGAGTTTCCAGCCGCGCGTCGTAAAGAAATGATGCGCGAACGGTTCGAGCGCCTCGCATACGAGCGCGGGCTGACCCTCTATTTGATTCCAGCGAAAAGCGCCGTTAGGCTTTGGAAGCGTGACCATCATCGGACTCGGCTTCGACGCGACGGAAATTCCGCGAATCGCCTCCACGATCGGCCGGTACGGCGAGCGCTTCACGCACCGGATCTTCACCGACGGCGAAATCGAGTACTGCATGCGCCGCCGGTTTCCCGAGATTCATTTTGCCGGCCGCTTCGCGTCGAAAGAGGCGGCAATGAAGGCGCTCGGCACCGGCCACTCCCAGGGCGTGCTCTGGCGCGACATCGAAGTCGTGCGCCGGCCCGGCGGTCCGCCGCAACTGCGGTTTCATGGCGGCGCCGCCCGTCGCTTCGACAAAATCGGCGGCCGCACGTCGCAACTCTCGATCACGCATACCGATACGCTCGCCTTCGCTCAGGCCATCATTCTCGGCGACTGAAACTCCGGTTGTCGTCTTCCCAGGCACTGCAGCGCTCTGTGCCGCGCTGTCACACATCCTCTCATTAACAACCGCCCGCTCAGCGCGATAGCGCGACGGCACACCGAGTGTGACACGGCATCGCGGTTGAAGACATCGCTGCCGTTCGAGCCCCCAGCGAACAAGGAGCAGTCGCCGTGACAGTCAAGATCACCCCGAACGACAGAGGCAATCCGCCGGGAAAACTCGCCGACGCCGAGCTCCATTTCAGCGAAGGGCCGCTCGAAGGACTCAAGCTGATTGGATTTTCCGTCTGGGAGCGCAACCGCGGCGGCGGCGGCGGACGCAACGTCACATTCCCGGCGCGCCAGTACAACGTCAACGGCGAGCGCCGCAGCTTCGCCCTGCTCCGCCCCATCGTCGACACCACGGCGCAAGGCAAGCTGCGCGAGCTGATTCTGGATGCGTATGCCGAGTGGGAGGCGCAAACGGCGGTGGCGAGCTAGCGGCCGGCTGCGCGTCAACTGATGACGGGCAGCAGCTTCGCGTTTTCCTGGGCTCGCTTCGGCGGCAGCGTCCATTCCTCACGGAGAGATTTTTCGTACTCCGCGTGGAAGAACGTCGACTTCATGCCGCCGTCGATGATGTCCCAGGGGAGCGCGGCGTCCTTGCTGCGGTCGCGAAAGATGTAGAAGTCGGCATCGACGCCGGTTTCGGCGACGGCCGCGCGCCAGTTCTGGCCGTTGCGTTCGGCGGCGGCGATGACGGGCGCGACACGGCGATCGCCGAGCGAAAGCAGCGCTTGATAGTACGAGTGCCGCTCCGACTTGATGTTGAAGAAGACGTTGTCGATGTCCGCGGTCAGCGAACGCAGCCGTTTGATCTTCCTGTCGACGTTGGCGTCCGATTCCATCGGCAGCCACTGATAGGCGGTCCCGGGTTTCGGAATGAGCGGGTTGACGCTGCCGATGATTCGGCCCACGGTGCCTCTCGGCTTCGCGTACTTCATCATGCGGTCGCGCAGCTCGAGCGTCAGGTCGCGGATGGCGACGAGGTCTTCGTCGGTCTCCGTCGGGAGCCCGAGCATGTAATACAGCTTCAGGTTCTCGATACCGCTGCTGAAGATCAGGTCCGCGCGATCCAGAATCTCGTCGTTCGTGACCGTCTTGTTGATGACGCGGCGCAGGCGATCGGAGCCGGTTTCAGGCGCGATGGTGATTGTCTTCTCGCCGCTCGCGCAAAGGATCCGCACGATCGGTTCGGTCAGGTCGTCGAGGCGCAGTGATGCCGGGCTGATGCCGTAGCCCATCTCGTGCAGGCGCGCGAGGATGCGCTCGATCTCCGGATGATCGCAGAGCGCGATCGACACGAGGCCGGCGCGGCTGGCGTACTGCTTCGCCTGCTCGGCGAGATGAAGGATGCGGTCGGCCGGGAACGCGCGGACCGGCAGGTAGTTGTAGCCGGCCCAGCAGAAGCGGCACAGGTTCGCGCAGCCGCGCACGACTTCGACGAGGAAGCGCGATCCGAATTCGGTGTCGGGCGTGAAGATGCTGGTCGCCGGCGGATCGACGGCGTCTGTCGTCTTCAGCGCGGCCTTGCGGACGGGCAGGGGAAGATCGTCCGCGTCGGGAATGTTCGGGATGTAGCCGATCAGGCTGCCGTCGGCGGCGTACTGCGGCTCGTAGAACGATGGGATATAGAAACCGCGCTCGCGTGACAAGGCACGGAGCAGCCCGCGTCGATCGCTCGCGGACGCAAACGCACGCTCGAGACCGGGGACGAGCACTTCGCCCTCGCCGGCGGCGATGACGTCGGCGAACGGCGCCAGCGGCTCGGGATTGACGAACGTCACGGCGCCGCCGATGACGATGAGCGGGTGACGTTCGGTACGCTCCGACGCGTAGAGCGGAATGCCGGCCAGGCGAAGGAGCGTCAGCACGTTGACGTAGTCCCACTCGAACGACACCGAGAACGCGAGCACGTCGAACTCGCCGACCTCGCTCTGCGACTCGAGCGTGACGAGCGGCGTGCGGCTCGTCACGAGCTCCTTCAACTCCTGCTTCGGCGGCAGGAACACGCGCTCGCACACGACGGCATCAAGCTCGTTGAAGAGCCGGTAGACCGTCTGGAAACCGAGGCTCGACATGCCGACGAAGTAGGTGTTCGGGAAGGCGAGCGCGACACGCACCCGATTGCCGTACGGCTTGAGGATGTAACCCACTTCCTTTGAAAGGGTGACGCGTGCGCGTTCTTGCTGTGCCCAGGATTTCATGGATGGAAAGGCTGCAGCTCGGCGTCCGCGCCCTGCAGCTCAGACGTC
>DATNBT010000048.1:0-27612 GCA_035571855.1 Vicinamibacterales bacterium | reverse complement strand
CTCGCGGATCGCCCCGAGCGTGTCCATCGCGGCGAACTTCATCGCGCGATCCGGTTCGTTGACCGCGGAGATCAGCGCGTTGCCGAGCTTCTCGTCGATCGGCGGATCGCCCGGCCGGCGTTCGTAGACGCGGCCAATCGCGCGGACGGCGGCAAGACGCAACGCCGGGTTCGCGAGCGTCAGCGCGAGCGCGAGATCGGACTGCGAGCTCTGCAGCAGATCGTGACGCGCGCGGCCGCTCAACGCCGGCGCGAGCGAGCCGAACGCGTAGATCGCTTCGCCGCAGACCTGCGCCGAGTCGTCGAGCATCGCGAGGCGGAGCACGAGCAGCACCGTCGGCGGCACCGGCGTGGCGCCGATGACGAGCGGCCCCTCTTCGAAGACCTGCTGTGCGATCGGACGGCTCCGGTCCTCGATCGTCACGATGCCGACGCGTTTAGGACCGCCGCGCCCGCCGGTGAAGATCGCGAGCTCGGCGGCAATCGCTTCGACCTGCACGGTGTTGTCGGGATCGCTGACCAGCTTCGCGAGCGGAATGGCGGACTCGACGTAGCCGGACTCTCTGAGCAGGGCCGCCGAATGAAGGCGGACCTTCGCGTCTTTGCTGGAGAGTCCGGCGACAGCCTCTTCAAAACTGATTTGAGCGTGGGCAGGACGTGCGGGAGAGGCCGGAAAGGCAGGAAGGAAGATGATGAAAAAGAAACATACCCATCCTGCCCATCCCGCCCATCCTGCCTTACCTTCCTGACGCATACGCATGGGATCGTCCCTCGGCGAGCACGCTCCGCAGATAGCGGCCGGTGTGGGACGCCTCGTTCTGCGCGACCTGCTCCGGCGTGCCGACGGCGACAACGCGTCCGCCGGCGTCCCCGCCTTCGGGCCCGAGGTCGATGATGTAATCGGCCGTTTTGATCACGTCGAGGTTGTGTTCGATCACGAGCAGCGAATGGCCCGCCTCGATGAGGCGCTTCATGGCCGTCAGCAGCTTCGCGATGTCGTCAAAGTGTAAGCCGGTTGTCGGCTCGTCGAGGATATATAGCAGCCGCTCCCCTCCGTGCGACGACAGGTGCGCGCCGATCTTGATCCGCTGCGCCTCGCCGCCGGACAGCGTCGTCGCCGGCTGGCCCAGACGCAGGTAACCCAGGCCGATTTCGTCCAGCACCTGCAGCCGCCGCAGCACTTTCGGAGAGCTGCTGAAGAACGTCAGCGCCTCGCGGACCGTGAGGTCCAGCACCTGATGGATGTTGCGGCCGCGGTACTTCACTTCGAGAATCTGCGGCTTGAAGCGCTTGCCGTCGCATTGATCGCACGGCACGAAGACGTCGGCGAGAAACTGCATCTCGACGCGGACTTCGCCCTCGCCCTGGCACGCCTCGCAACGCCCGCCGGGCACGTTGAACGAGAAGTGACTCGCCGTCAGCCCGCGTGAGCGCGCATCCTTGGTCGCCGCGAACAGCTCGCGAATCGGATCGAACGCCTTGAGGTAGGTGACGGGATTGCTGCGCGGCGTCCGGCCGATCGGCGCCTGATCCACGAGCACGACGTCGGTGATGTACTCCGTGCCTTCCAGCTTGCGGAACGCACCGACCCGCCGATCCCATCCGCCCTTCGCGCGCTTGATGGCCGCGTAGAGCACGTCGTGCACGAGCGTCGACTTCCCCGATCCGCTGACGCCGGTGACGACGGTCAGCGTGTTGAGCGGAATGCTGATGTCGACGTCCTTGAGATTGTGCTCGGTCGCGCCCGACAGCTGAATCTTCTGGCCGATCCCTCGCCGCCGCGTCGTCGGCACCGGGATCGCGAGCTCCTGGCGCAGATACTTCGCCGTCAGCGATCGCGGTTCTTTCAGCAGCTCGGGCAGCGGTCCCGAGAAGACGACGCGTCCGCCCTGCTCTCCGGCGCCGAGGCCGAGGTCGACGATGTGATCCGCGACCTTAATCATGTCGGCGTCGTGTTCGACGACGAGGACGGTGTTGCCCTGATCGCGCAGCTGCCGCAGGATGGCGATGAGCCGC
This sequence comes from Vicinamibacterales bacterium, assembly GCA_035571855.1. Classification (GTDB taxonomy): domain Bacteria; phylum Acidobacteriota; class Vicinamibacteria; order Vicinamibacterales; family CAVVIG01; genus DATNBT01. The sequence goes on along the minus strand of DATNBT010000048.1, from coordinate 25,597 downwards.
TGGTTGTCGCGCGAGTGAAGCCCGATGGACGGCTCATCGAGCACGTACAGGGCGCCGACGAGCGCCGAGCCGAGCGACGTCGCGAGGTTGATGCGCTGCGCCTCGCCGCCGGACAGCGTCGACGACAGCCGATCGAGCGTCAGGTAGTCGAGGCCGACGTCGCTCAGGAACGACAGCCGCCGCTGAATTTCCTTCAGCACCTTGTCGGCGATCGCCGCTTCTTTCTCGGTGAGCTGCAGCGTCGAGAAGAAGTCCGTCGCCTCGCGGACCGTGAGCGACGACACCTTGTCGATCGTCCGTCCGGCGACCTGCACCACGCGCGCTTCCTTGCGCAGGCGCGCGCCGGCGCAGTCGGGGCACGTCAGATACCCGCGATAGCGGCTGAGGAACACGCGGACGTGGACCTTGTACTTCTTGCGCTCGAGCCAGCGGAAGAAACCGCGGACGCCGTCGTAGTCATCAGTGCCGTCGATGACGAACGACTGCTCTTCGGCGGTCAGCTCGCTCCACGGCACGTTCATGCGCACGCCGCGGCTGCGGGCCGCCTTCTTGAGGTCCGCCAGCTGCGAGCGGTAGTGCGGCTTGCTCCACGGCTCGATGGCGCCTTCCTGAATCGACTTCGACTGATCGGGCACGACGAGGTTGACGTCGAGCTCGATGATGTTGCCGAAGCCGTGGCAGGTCGGGCAGGCGCCGAACGGGTTGTTGAACGAGAACAGCCGCTGCTGCGGATCCTCGTACGCAATCCCGCACGTCCGGCACTCGAAGCGCTCGGAGAACACGTGCGTGACCGGAGACTGGTGACTGGAGACTGGCGACTCCACCGCCCACGCCGCGCCGCCGCCCTCCTGGTACGCCGTCTCGATCGAGTCTGTCAGACGCTGACGCAGATCGTCGTCGCCGATCTGAATGCGATCGACGACGACCTGCAGCACCTGCTGCCGGCCCAGGCTCGCGCCGTCGACATCGTCGAGCGAAACCGCCTTGCCGTCGACCAGCACGCGCTGAAAGCCTTTGCGCTTGAGCGTCTCCAGCATCGGCGCCACGGCCGCGCCGCTGGCCCCTTTCGTGTTCGGCCGCGCGACTTCCTCGGCGTCTTCCGCCTGCTCCGCGACTTCGTCGACGGGCTCGCTCGCCGGCGTCTCGACCTCGACGATCGGCAGATCGAATCCGATGACCAGCCGGGTTCCCGACGGAAGACCGCCGAGCTGCTTCGCGACGACCTCGGCCGTTTCGCGGATGACCTCGCGGCCACACTGGCGGCAGAACGTCCGTCCGATGCGCGCGAACAGCAGGCGCATGTAGTCGTGGATTTCCGTCGTCGTCCCGACCGTCGAACGCGGATTGCGGACCGTGTTCTTCTGCCGGATCGCAATCGCCGGAGCGATGCCGTCGATCCGATCGACGTCGGGCTTCTCCATGCGCTCGAGGAACTGCCGCGCATACGCGGAGAGCGACTCGACATAGCGGCGCTGGCCTTCGGCGTAAATCGTGTCGAAGGCGAGCGACGACTTCCCCGAGCCGCTGACGCCCGTGATGATCGCCAGCTTCCCGACCGGCAGGGTCAGATCGATATTCTTCAGGTTATGTGTACGCGCGCCGCGAATGACGAGATCGGCGGATTCCGTGGGCGCTGTCGTGACAGCCGCGTCGGTTTCGGGCATCAGTTCAGACAGACCTGAAGGTCTGTGCTACATGTACGTTTGCTGTGGCCGCGTGAACCATTTATCGTAGCACAGTGAAAATCTTCCGCGCGGCTGAGATTCCCTCTCACGGCGGCGATCCGAAGACGTTTACGGGCGAGGTGATCCGCGCCACGATCGGGGGCGATAACGCCGGAACGCCCGTGAACGTCTACCGCGTCGACTTCGCGCCGGGCGCGCGAACGCACTGGCATTCGCACGACGGCCCGCAGTGGCTGTTTGTCATCGAGGGCCGCATCCGGGTGCAGACGCTCGGCGGACCTGCGACCGAGGCCGTCGCAGGCGACGCGGTCCTGATTCAGCCCGGAGAGAAGCACTGGCACGGCGCGGCGGCCGGCGAGCGCGGCGTTCACCTGGCGGTCAACGTCAACGCGAAGACCAGCTGGATGGAACCGGTCACCGACGACGAGTACGGGGCGCTCGGCTGAAGCGGAGCGGGAGCTTTCAGGCGAGCGACGTACGCGTGCTAAAATGTCGTGTTTCCGTGAACGCCGACGTAGCTCAGTTGGTAGAGCAGCTGATTCGTAATCAGCAGGTCATCGGTTCAAGTCCGATCGTCGGCTCCAGTTTTCCCAGCCCAGCGTAGAACCCGCGGACGCGCCGCCCCGTCGCCGCTAGTTGGACTCGCTCGTTTTCAAGTCGCGTATGTCGCGAAGAGTCCGGCGCATCTCCTCGACGACCTTCATGTTTTCGAGAGTCTGACGGAGACTCTCTGCGGTCGCATTGACCGCGTCCATTGCCGCCTGGCGCGCCGCCTCCGCCGCGTGCCGGGCATCTTCACCGGCGATACGCGCGAACTCGCGGGCTTCCCGAAGGCGCTCATGTTCCTGCCGAACGGCCTCGAGCGCGGCGCGCTGCTCGTCACGGAGCTCTCGCGCTTCTTCAGCGAGCCGCCTGAACTGTTCTGCGTCGTTTCTGGCGGACTCGGCGGACTCGCGATGCTGTTCTGCAGATCCGCGATCGTGCTCGGCGCCCTGCCGGGTGTCTTCGGCTTTTTCACGGGCACCTTCCGCCTCCTTGCGGTGCTGCTCTGAGGGAACCTGATCGTCGGGCATACCGTTCCTCGCTCTCATCGCAATAGTCCCAATTTAGACAGCGTCGACGGCCTGACAGTGCCAATCTACTCCCATCCCCTCCCTCGCACCCCCGGACCCGAATTGAGGCACCATGCTCGACGAATTTATTACCGCCAACCGCGAGGAGATCATCCGGCGGTGCAGAATGAAAGTCGCAGCTCGATCGATGCCCCCGCCCACCAGGGCGGAAATCGATCATGGCGTGCCGCTCTTCCTGACGCAGCTCGTCGGCGCATTGCGCCTCGGGCTGAAAGCATCGAGCGCCGAGATCGGCGCGAGCGCCATTCGCCATGGACACGACCTGCTGCTGCAGGGCTTCACCGTCTCGCAAGTCGTACACGATTACGGCGACGTGTGTCAGGTCATCACGGAGCTGGCCGTCGAGAGGGCCGCGCCGATCGACACGAATGACTTCCGCGTCCTGAACCGATGCCTCGACGATGCCATTGCCGGCGCCGTGACGCAGTACGCGCGCGAAGGCAGTCAGTCGGCGGCCGATGGCGAAACGGCTCGCGGGAGCCAGCGTCTCGGATTCTTCGCGCATGAATTGCGAAACCTGATCAATACGGCAATTTTCGCGTTCGAAGTGCTCAAATCAGGCAACGTCGGGGTGCTCGGCAGTACGGGCACGGTACTCGGTCGCAGCCTCCAGGGCCTGCGCGCCCTCGCCGGCCGTTCGCTGGCGGAGGTGCGTCTCGCTGAAGGCCTCCATCATCAGGAGCGGTTTCTGCTGTCGACGCTCATTGACGAGCTCGCACAGGCGGCGACGCTCGAAGCGCATACCCGGAACCTCACGTTGGTCGTGGTGCCGGTCGAGCACGGAGTCACTGTCGAGGGAGACCGCCAGATTCTGTGGGCCGTGGTGATGAACCTCCTGCAGAACGCTTTCAAGTTCACCAGGCCTCATACGACGGTGACGCTGCGGGTCGGCGCCAGCGCCGAGCGCGTTTGCATCGAAATTCAGGACGAATGCGGCGGCCTCCCTGACGGAAACGGCACCGACGTATTCCGCCCCTTCGAGCAGCGCAGCGGCGACCGCACGGGACTCGGGCTGGGATTGGCCTTCAGCCGCTGGGGTGCTGAACTCAACCGCGGACAGATCTCCGCCCACAGTCTTCCCGGGATCGGCTGCGTGTTCGCCGTCGACCTGCCCCGCGTCCAGACAGCCGCAGCTTCGTTGACATGACGGATGCCGAACTCCAGGCGCGCGGCTGAACTCACAGTGTCGGCGTCATCGCAGCGCCTCGGCTGGCCGGCCCGGAAGCTCCCCTGCGGTGAGCGCGGCGGCCGAAGGCCGTAGAACCAGCGCGGGCGCACCGAGAGCGACGATCAGCAGCACGGCGAACCACTTTCCGGTGCCGACACCTCCCCACACGGACACGGCGAACACCGCGAAGAAAACCAGCCAGGCAATCGTGAGCGACTTATAGGTATAGGGCATCAGACGATCTCAGGGGCCCGACGTAGCGGCATCTTCCTGCGCAGGCTGTTCGAAACGAGACATCGAGAGGCAGGCGCGAACGGATCGCGCCGCCGGATTATGGCAACCGGCGTGCGGGATGATCAGTTCGGTACAGCATCTGCTCCACGGACTCGGCCGGATCGTTCATCCGCCGCAGGAATACGGCGACCACGACGGCCAACGCCAGCGTCAGGGCAGCCAGAAACAGAAATGTGGCGCCATGCATGCGTCCTTCGGCGTAGATGAATACAAGTCCGCTGGCCACGAGCAGCGCGGCTATGGCGGGCATCGCCGTGCGGAGGTTGATCCCGGGTACGTGCTTGCTCATCTCATCCATCTCTTTCCGAACACGCCATTCGAACGCTCTACTCGAGCGCTCTCCTAGACCTGCGGACCATCGGCGAACACCATGCGCCGAATCTCACCGATGATGTCGACCGCTTCGCTGTCCGCGAACACGCGATTGTGAACGAATCCGCCCGGCAGCTTCGCGGGGCCTGCCCATCCGCGAAGGGTTCGTGTCGGGCGCTTATGCGTCACGTTCACGTGAAGATGCTCGTCGCGCTCGAGCTCGAACAGCACCACCTGACAATCGTTTGTCACGGGGCGATGGACCGCGAACTGGCTGATGGCGGCCTCGACAGCCGCGACGTCCGCCGCCCATACTTTCGTCAGACATTTGTGAGAAGTTTTGAGTCCCATTGATTGCTCCCTGCGCGATTACCGCGCGCCACTGCTGTCAGCATCGATCCAGCGTAGCGGACGGCGCGGCTTCCGCCTGTACCAAACGGCACAGCCGCCGGGTGGACGGCCGGGTGTGCCGCGTCGAGCGTGCTATCCTCATCGGGAAACGTGGCCAGCCACTGGACAGCCTCGGCGTGGGAGCCGTCGCCCGTCCGCCCCTTCGATCGGATCGACCTCTACATTGCTGTCGGCGTCTTCGTCGTCGCGTCAATCGCGGCGGCGCTGTATCTCCCGACCTTTCGCGCCGGCGGCGGGCGCGCCGAGTTCTACCAGGAAGAATTCACTCCCGCGGTCATGAGCGCGTGCGGCCGCGGGTTCACCGCGATCGCCACGCCGCTCCCGGCGCTGCAGCGATTTCTCGAGCGCGGGACGAACACGTTCGACTGCCGCGAACTGCCCGCGAATGTCCCGCTCGGCAGTCTTTCGACGATGCAGGGCGCCTTCCGGTATTTGATGACGTCCGTCGCGCTGCTCTGGCGGATCACCGGCGTCAGCTGGACGGCGATCGACGTGCTGCTCGCCGCGCTCTTCGCGACCGGATTGACGGCCGGCTACGTCGCGCTGCGGTTCGTCAGCGGACGCACGCTCGCGATCCTCGGCACGCTGCTCTGGCTCACCTCGCCGATGCATCTCGGCAACCTTCCCCATCTGCGGGACTACTCGAAAGCGCCGTTCTTCCTGCTCACGCTCGTGGGCGTCGCGTTCGCGATCCGCGAACACCGGGGCTGGGCGCTCGCGCTCGCCGGCGTCGTCTTCGGCGTCGTGCAGGGATTCGGCTTCGGCATGCGGACGGACGTGATCCTGAACCTCGTGCCGTTCCTGCTCGCCCTCTTCGCCGCCGGCTCCCGCGGCCTGCGCGAAGCCCTGCCGGTGAAGATCGTCACGGCGCTGCTTACGTGCGCGGCGTTCACGCTCGTCGCGTGGCCGATTCTCACCGCGTACGGAGAATCCGAAGGCGTCACCAAAGTCGCGCTGCTGGGACTGACGACGCCCTTCGACGAGAGACTCAGCGTTCGGGAGGGCCCGTACGATTTCGGGACGTTTTACAACGACAGCTTCGTGTCGGCTGAAGTGCGTGCAGACTGGGAGCGGTCGCATCACGGCGAGTCCGCCGCGACGCCCGTTCCCTTCGCGCGCGCAGCGCGTGATTACTACATCAAGCTCGCGACGACGTTCCCCGGCGATTTCGCCACACGTATGACCGGGGCGATGATCCAGACGCTCAATCTGCCGTTCACCGTCGCGTACGGCGCCTGGCCGTCCGGCGTCACCAACCGCGTGCTGACGGCGCTCGGTTCGTGGCGGACGCAGTTGATGCTGGTGTTCATCGGCTGCGGTCCGCTCGTCGCGCTCGCGCTGCTCGTCTTCGCGGGCCTGACGCGGCTTCGCGACGCGGCCGTCGGGTTTCTGCTGCTGATCTTCTGGACCGCGTATCCGTTCATCCAGTTTCACCCGCGGCACACGTTTCACCTGGAGTTTCTCGTCATCGCCGGGTTCATGGCGCTGCTGTCGCTCGCCGGGCGCTCGTTCCGTCAGGTGCGGCAGGGATCGTGGCCGTCGCTGCGGTGCGTGCTGCAGGCCAAGGGACTCGTCATCGGCATGGTCGCGGCAGGCATCGTCGTCCTGCTCGCCCTTCGCGGCGTCCAGTCGCTCCAGGCCGAGCGGCTGTTCGATCAGTATCAGCAGGCGCGGACCGACGATCTCCCATCGGCGGCGACGCTCTTCGAACCGCGGGAGGCGGCGTCGCCGGCGTTCCGGATCCAGCAGGCCTTCATCGTCGTCGACGTGGCGCGCACCGGTTGCGCGAAGCCGCCCGACGTGGTGACGTTCCGCTATCCGCCGGATCCGGACACCGACTTCACGCAGGAGGTCGCCGTGCCGCAGAAGCCCGTACGCATCTTCGCGCCCGTGTACGGCATCGACTCGCCGCGGACCGGCGGGGCGCGGTTTTCCGGAGTCGACGTCGCGCCGGAGAGCGCCGCCTGCGTCCGCGTCTCGAAGGTCCGCGGTCTCGACCAAGTACTATGGATAGACGCGCGGCTGACGCCCGACTGGAGGAAGAGCGCGCTCTATCAGCGCCTCTACATCGGGCCCGCGTTTCCGGAGCGCCTCTGGCTGAAGCTCGCGCAGTGGTGGCCGGGCATCTCGAATCTGGGCTGACATCGTGACTATGACTGAAACGACCGGACTTCCGACGGCGACACGCAGCGCGCGCGAGCTGTTCAACATCGACAGCGATCTGCAGGTCCCGGTGTACGAGAGCGTCGACGAACACGTGCCGCCGCGCGACGCCGACTACGTCTTCGATCGCGACACGACGCTCGCGCTGCTCGCCGGCTTCCTGCACAACCGCCGCGTGATGATTCAGGGACGGCACGGCACGGGCAAGTCGAGCCACGTCGAGCAGGTGGCGTCGCGCCTCAACTGGCCGTGCGTGCGCGTGAACCTCGACGGTCACGTCAGCCGCATGGATCTGATCGGCAAGGACGCGATCGTCGTCCGCGACGGCCAGCAGGTGACGGAGTTTCAGCCGGGCATCCTGACCTGGGCGCTCCAGCGTCCGTGCGCGCTGGTGTTCGACGAGTACGACGCGGGCCGCGCCGACGTGATGTTCGTCATCCAGCGCGTCCTCGAAGTCGAAGGACGGCTCACGCTGCTCGATCAGAGCCGGGTGATCGAGCCGCACCCGGCGTTCCGGATGTTCGCGACGGCGAATACCGTCGGCCTCGGCGACGCCACCGGCCTGTATCACGGCACGCAGCCGCTCAACCAGGGCCAGATGGATCGCTGGCACATCGTCGTCACGCTGAACTACCTGGCGCACGACCGCGAAGTCGACGTCGTGCTGGCGCGGTGTCCCGAGTACCGGACGAAGGAAGGACGCGCGCAGGCGAGCGCGATGGTGGCGCTCGCGAGCCTGACGCGGCGCGGATTCGCCGAGGGCGACCTGTCGACCGTCATGTCGCCGCGCACCGTCGTCACGTGGGCGGAGAACTCGACGCTCTTCCACGACGTCGGCCTCGCCTTCCAGCTGTCGTTCCTCAACCGCTGCGACGAAGACGAGCGCGCGCTCGTGCGCGAGTACTACCAGCGATCGATGGGTTCGGATCTCCCTGAAGACCGCCAGGCGCCCGGCAAGCGGTGACCCGGCTCCCCGCGCAGAACGTCGAAGCCGTCGCAGCGTGCACACGCACGATGTTCGGACCGGACAACGCGGACGCCGTCCTCGCGCGCTCGGACGCGGCGACGCTCGGCGGACTGCGCGCCGCGGGCGACCGGCTCGCGCTTCGCACGCGGTTTCACAGCGACCGCATTCATCGTGAGCATCGCCCGGACACCGACGTCGCGGCGGAGATCTTCGACGCGCTGGAGCTCGCGCGGCTGGACGCCATCGGCGCGCGCTGGCTCGAAGGCGTCGCGCAGAACGTCGTCTCTCACCCCGGCCGCGAACAGGACGGCCCGCGCTGGCTCGCGTTCGAAGTGCTCAGCAGCCGTCCCGCGCCCGACAGCAAACGCGCGCTCGTCGATGCGGTCCGGCAATCGCTGCCTCACGACCTGATCCAGCAGCTCGACGGGCTGGCCGGCTCGCTGCGCGATCAGCGAAGGTTCGCGGCGACGACGGCCGCGTGGGCGCGCGCGGCCGCGCCGCATATGCCGCCGATGCAGCCCGGCGGGAGCGCGCAGGCGTTCCCCTGGCTGAATCCCCGCGTCGAGTACGTCCTGCGGCCGCAGCAGCTCGACGCCGACGCGCACGGCGGCAAGGGCGCGAAGCTGCCGGAGAAGCGGCCCGGCCAGCAGGGCGGCGACTCGACGTTCGCGGCCGAAGAACTCGGCCGCGGCCTTGCGGGCGACGCGCACGGCTACAAGGTCTTCACCACCGCGCACGATCGCATCGTCAACGCCGTCGACGTCGTCGAACGCCAGGAACTGACGGAGCTCCGCGCGAAGCTCGAGGCGGAGCTGAGCGCGCTGCGTCCGGTGATCGCGCGGCTCGCCAAACGGCTGCTGCGGGTGCTGATGGCGAAGCAGACGCGCCAGTGGACGTTCGATCTCGACGAAGGCGTCCTCGACGGATCGCGGCTGGCGCCGCTCGTCGCCAGCCGCGGCCAGACGCGCCCGTTCAAACAGGAGAGCGAGTCGCCCTTCCCCGCCACCGTCGTCTCACTGCTGATCGATCACTCGGGCTCGATGCGCGGACGGCCGATGCTGATCGCCGCGATGACGGTGGAGATCTTCGCCCGCGCGCTCGAGCGGTGCGGCGTCCAGTGCGAAGTCCTCGGCTTCACGACGCGCGACTGGGACGGCGGCGAGCCCGCGCGTGAATGGGCGGCGGCAAAATATCCGCCGAACCCGGGACGGCTCAACGCGCTCGAGCACATCATCGTGAAAAGCGCGGACGTCCCGTGGCGCCGCGCGCGGACCGGCCTCGGCCTGTTCCTGCACGACGAGATGCTGAAGGAGAACATCGACGGCGAAGCGCTGCTCTGGGCGCACGAGCGCCTGATGAAGCGGCCCGAACAGCGGCGCATCCTGGTGGTCGTCTCCGACGGCACGCCGATGGATGAAGCCACCGCCGCCGCCAACGGCTTCGAATATCTCGACGACCACCTGCACCAGGTGGTGCGGGCGATTGAGACCGCCTCCCCCGTTCAGCTTGCGGCCATCGGCATCGGACACGACGTGTCCCGTGTGTACAGGAACGCCACCAAGATCGCGAAGGTCGACCAGCTCGGACCCGCCCTGACGGCAAAGCTGATCGGACTGCTCACCGACGGTCTATAATCCCGGGCCATGAACAAACAGCTTTCGTTCGCCGCCGTGGCCGTCGCCGCCTCCGTGCTGGGAATCGCGTCCGCGCGCGTGGCGGGACAGTCGCAGCCCGCCAAACCGACGCCTGCCGAAGTCGCCGCCGAACTGCGCAAGCCGGCGAGAGGTTTCGTGCAGCCGAAGACGGCCTGGGGCGAGCCCGACATCTCCGGCGTGTGGACGAGCGACGCCGCGCTGGGCATTCCGCGCGAGCGCGACGCGAAATACAGCGGCCGCCCGTTCCTCACCGACGAGGAGTACGAGGCGGCGCACAAGGCGGACGAACAGCGGCGCGTCAGCGGCGAGAACGCGATCGGCGCGTTCCGCAACGACGGCGCGTGGAAGACGAAGTCGTACCGGCAGACGTCCCTCATCATCGAGCCGGAAGACGGCCGGACGCCGGCGTTCACCGAGAAGGCGCTCGAGCGCACGGCGACGCGCGATCGCGGCAGCTTCGGCGAAGGGCCCTTCGACAGCCCGCTCGACTTCACGCTCTACGATCGCTGCATCACGCGCGGCATCGTCGGCTCGATCATGCCGGTCGTGTACGGCAACGGCAACCGCATCATGCAGGCGCCGGGCGAAGTGATCATCAGCTACGAGATGGTGCACGACACGCGCATCATCTACACGGACGGCCGCCCGCACGTCGGCTCGAAGATCCGGCAGTACCTCGGCGACTCACGCGGCCACTGGGAAGGCAACACGCTCGTGATCGAGACGACGAACTTCGGCGATCAGACGAGCATCGGCGGCGGCAACGGCAACGGCCTGCGCCACAGCGTCGACATGAAGATCACGGAGCGGATCACCAGGACTGACAAGGACGAACTGCGGTACGAGGTCCACATCGACGATCCGCGGACCTACACGAAGCCGTTCACGATCTCGCTGCCGCTGACGTCGCCGCCCGGCTACGTGCTGCTGCCGTACGAGTGCCACGAGGGCGACTACATGATGCCCAACACGCTCAGCGCCGAACGGCTGGAAGACAAAGCGATTGCGGCCGACCTGGCCAAAGGGATTGTCCGGCCGCGGCACAACATCCAGCAGAACCTGGATGCCGGCGCGCGGCCGGTTCCTGGACGCACGAATCCGAACGACGCGCAGGAGTAGACCGCGGCCCTGAAAGGGCCGCTCTACTCCTGGCGCTCTATTCCTCCGGTGAACGGAAGCGGACCACGTGGCCGTCCTGGTAGGTAATCGCGACCAGGAGACCCACCGGGCTCTTGCCGTCGGCCGCCGGCGTGCACGTGACGGTGATCTCGTCGCCGAACCTCAGCGCGTTCGGTCCATCCTTCAGGCCGAGCCGCGCGATCTGGCCCGCGCTGCCGCCGACGAACGACCACTCCGTCACCGAACCGTCCGAGTTCTTCACGTCGATGTGCATCGACGAGTGCGGGTTCACCATCTTGAACGACTTGAACGTTCCATGGACCTTGGCTTCCTTGCCGAGCGCGTACACGCCGGCAAGCGAATGATGCGCCTGCACCGACGCGCCGGCGATCATCAGCCCGCACAGCACGACGCATCCTGAAATCCACTTAGTCATTCGTCTCCTCCTCGAATCAGGTCCGCCTGAAGGCGGACCCTACCTCATCGATACCTATCTCGATCAATACCTATCTCAATCAATACCGATCTCATCAATGTCGAATCTGCGTGGCGGCGGCGCCGCGCTCGAAATCCGTCTCGCAGTTTCCCCGCTCGGCAATCAGGCCCGCGTTCGCGTTCGGGCTCCGCCGCAGGATCCGCGTCGGGAAGACCAGCGGCTCCGCCAGCACTTCCGGATCCTCGAGCGTCAGATCGTAGAAGATCGCATCGCCCTCTCGCCGGAACTTCTCGACGACGTGCATCTTGTCGGAGTGGAAGTAGCCGCCGCGGCCGATCCACGTCGTGTCGACGAAGCCGATCGAGTCGAACACCAGCGTATCGCCTTCCCAGCGGCCCACCGTGTCGCCGAAGTACTTGAACGCGTACTTCGCGTCCGGCGCGTGCTCGCGATTGTCGGTGGGGACGACGCGGAACTCCGCCATGCCGCCGCCGGCATCCGAGAACTGTCCGTACAGGAACGTGATGTCGGTCTCCGTCTGGAAAATGCGGCGGGGCGGACCCTGGCGCGGGCTGCCGAGCGGCTGGCACGTCATGACCGGATCTTCCTTGTTGGTCCACATGTCGAGCTGCTGGACCTTGTCCCAGTACTCCGGCTTGTAGATCGGACGGCCCAGCATGCCGAAACGCGACGGCGAGTAGCCCTCGAAGTCCTCGGTCTGATTCGTCGATCGGTTGCACGGCTTCTTCTGATTCGGCGCGCAGCGGCGTCCGCCGTTGCCCATGTAGTTGCCGATCCAGCCGATGTTGAACTCCGCCCAGTTGCCGGTGAGATCGGGATGTCCGCCGATGCGCGGCGTCGGCGCGGACGTGTTCGTCGGCGGCTCCGTCTTCGCCCAGACGATCGCCGGCGCCTTTGTGACGCCGGCCATCGCCTTCTGCACCGTCGGCGGCACGGGCGCGACGACATACACCGCGCCGGTCTCGGTCACATTGGTCGTGAGATCGCGAACGACCGCGCCGCTCTTCCGCTCGGTCATCCTGCCCGCGTACAGAATCTCGACCTTGTTCAGCGGGCTGTTCCAATCCTGATAGTCGCTGTACGTGAACTCGGTCGTCGCCCCGCCGAGCGTGACGACCACCTTCTCGGTCATGTGGTCCGCGGTCAGCGTGGCAACGGCCGTCGCGCCGGGAACGCCGGGGATCGGGAACGTCACGACCGGCTTGCCGCTGTCCCACGACACCGACGTCCTGCCCACTTTCATCGTCCCCTCGGGAACGACGACGCCGGGGTTGCCGCCGAGCGTCCACGTATCCATCGTTCCGGCGAGCGCGGACTTCGGCGCGCCCTGCGGGCTCGCCCAGAGGCGAATGAGCCGCTCCTGCACCGCCGCCGGCATCGGCGTGACCTTGCCCTTGGTTCCGGCGATTTCGGCGCCGGGTGTGTCTTCGTCCCACCCGTACTGCCAGCTGACGACCTCGATGTTCGAGTACGCCTGCCCGTTCGCGCGCGTGCAGGAATAATTCGTGCGCTGGCTCAGCGTCTGATAGTTCGTGCTCACGCGATACTTCGTGATCGTGCACGGCTGGCCGTTCACCTGGATCGTGCCGCCGGGCTTCGCCTGATACTCGAGCGTCGCGATCATGTCGCGCTCGTCGGTGCCCTTCAGCATGCCCTGGTACCACATCCAGTTGAAAAGCACGGACCGCAGATCTTTCGCGTCCGCGGCCGGCGTGTACGGCGCACCGGCGTTCGGGTCCGCGTTGCGGCCTCGCCCTCCTTGCGCATCGGCCATCGACGCCACACCGATCGCGGCGACGAAGACCATGGCGACGCTCGTCCAACGATTCTTTCGACCCAGGTTCATGGAGGCCCTCCGATCTCTGCGCGCGAGAATGCCTGAGGGGGCGGCCAAGGTCAAGACCGAAAACGGGTTCCAAGTTGACGTTCGCAAAGGGCGCGTCGCTGAAGGATCCGAAGAAACTGTTCAACTCGAGCCTCGAGGGCAACGTCCGCCGCGCAATCGACATCCGCGAGAACGACGACATCAACGAGGCGGCGTTCAAGAAGCTGATTCGGGACGCAGTCGCGTTCAATCGCAAGGACAGGAAAAGGGACACTCAGCAATAGCCAATGACGTCGACATCATTTATTCCTAATGAAATGGACATGAAACGTTGGCAGCAGTCTTGCGCTGACTGGCAGCGGAGGCGTGTCATGAGTCGGTTCACGAAGACAGTTCTGGCCGTCGCGAGCACACTTGCGCTGACGGCTGCACCTGCGTTCGCTCAGCATCGGGGCGGCGGGCACAGCGGCGGAGGTAGCCGCGGAGGCGGCCGCGCGTCCGGACGCAGCGCCGGCGTGTATCGCGGCGGCGGGCGCGTCTACAGCGGCGGCGGCCGCGTCTACGGCGGCGCCCGCGTGTATTCGCGCGGCGGCTATTACAACCGCGGCTATTTCGTCGGGCCCACTCGCTTCTATCGTCCGTACTACTCGTTCCGTCCGCGCTTCAGCATCGGCTTCGGTCTGTGGGCCGGCTATCCGTTCGCGTACAACTACGGCTATTACGACCCGTTCGCCTATGGCTATCCGTACGCGGCGTATCCCTATACCCCCTACCCGTACGGCTACAACGATCCGCAGGCGTATCCGTACCCGCCGCCGGCCGCGTCGCCGCCGTCCGGCACCTACGCCGTGCCGCCAGCGTCGCAGGGTTCGATCGCGGCGCAGCCGGGTGAACAGAACATGGGCGGACTGAGCTTCGACATCTCGCCGTCGGACGCGCAGATTTTCGTGGATGGCCGTCAGGCCGGCACGACCGGCGAGTTCACATCGACGTCACAGCCGATGGGTCTGCCGGCCGGTCACCATCACGTGGAGATTCGCGCGAACGGCTATCAGACGATGAGCTTCGACGTGGACATCGTCGCGGGTCAGGTCATCCCCTATCAGGGGACGATGGAGCGATAACGTCACTTGCCTCTAGCCGCGAGGATCTTCTCCATCTCGTCCATGACGCGATTCATGGACGAAATGGTGAGATCCAGCGGCTCGTCGGTCGTCATATCGACGCCGGCTTCTTTCAATAGCTCAATCGGATATTTCGATCCTCCTGCGTGCAGGAAATCAAGATAGCGCTTCGTCGCCGCCGGATCTCCCGTCTTCACCTTCGCCGCCAGCGCTTCCGACGCCGTGAACGACGTCGCGTACTGAAACACATAGAAGTCGCGATAAAAGTGCGGGACGAAGCTCCACTCGTGCGCGATGTAGTCGTCGACGATGCAGATCTTCTTGTCGTGGCCGTAGTACCGGCGCGTGATGTCGAGATAGAGCTTCGCGAGCGAGTCGCCGGTGATCGGCTGCCCTTTCGCCGCCATCTCGTGCATTCGCAGCTCGAACTCCGCGAACTGCGTCTGCCTGAAGACCGTGCCCTTGATGTTTTCCAGATAGCTGCCAAGCAGCGAGAGCCGCGTGTCGTCGTCTTTGATCTGCTTCAGCATGTAGTCGTTCAGCAGCGACTCGTTGAACGTCGACGCGACCTCCGCCACGAAGATCGGATAGCCGGCCGTCGGAAACGGCTGCGTGTGGTTGCTGAAGTAGCTCTGCATCGTGTGGCCGAGCTCGTGCGCCAGCGTGCTGACGTCGTTGTACTTGCCGTTGTAGTTGATCAGCATGTACGGGTGGACGTCGTAGACGCCGCCGCTCGAGTACGCGCCCGAGCGCTTGCCTGTGGACGGCAGCAGATCGATCCAGCGATCGTTGAACGCCTTCTGAATCGTCGCGGCGTAGTCGGGCCCGAGCGGCGCGACCGCGCCGAGCACGAGCTTCTGCGCCTCCTCCGGCGTGTATTCCAGCTTCACCGACGAGACGAGCGGCGCATAGAGATCGTAGTAGTGCAGCTCGTTGAGGCCCATCATCCGCTTGCGCAGCGACAGATACCGGTGGAACGCCGGCAGGTTGCGGTTGATGCCGTCGATCAGACGCGTGTAGACCGACGTCGGAATGTTCGCGTCGTCCAGCTCGCTCTCGAGCGCCGAGTCGTAGTGCCGCACCTTCGAGTAGAACAGCACCTTCTGCACTTCGGCGTTCATCGTCGATCCGAACGTGCGGCTGTAGTTGCCGAGCGCCTTGAAATAGGACGACATCACGAGCTCGCGATCGGCCCGATTGGCCGAGGACCGCGCGCCGTCGTAGCCGGCTGAGTCGAGGCGCACCTTGCGGCCGTCGGACAGCGTGACGGTCGGGTACGGAAAGTCGGCGTTCGAGAGGATGCCGTAGATGTTCGACGCGCTGCCGGCCATCGGACGCGCGGCCGCGAGGATCTTCTCCTCGCTGTCGGACAGCGTGTGCGCTTCGCGGCGGACGAGATCGTCGAGCTCGTGGCGGTACGGCTTCAGCCTCGGCTCGGCCGCGAGGAACTTCTCGACCTGCGCCTTCCCCGCTTTCAGGATCTCGGGATTGAGGTACGCGACCTCGGAGCCGAACTGCGTGCTGACCTGCGTCATCTCCTGGCGCATGCCGAGATGGGAGCTGTCGCGCAGATCCTGATCGGCCAGCAGGCTCGCGTACGCCGACAGCCGCCGCAGCTCCTTGCTCTTCGAGTACACCGAGTCGAGCGCATCGGCGAGCGTCGCCGGCGACGACATCAGCTTCCCTTTGTATTTGCCCAGCGCGGGGATTTCGGCGGCAAACGCGTCCCTGGCGCCGCGCCACGCGGCGTCGGACGGATAGATGTCCGCGAGATTCCATTTGTATCTGTCGGGAATCGAGGCGCGATCCTTCTCCTGCGCAGCCAGCGTGACGGTCAACACCGACAGCGCCGACACCACGACCAGCCGGCGAACAGTGGTTTTCATGGCGCTCATTTTACGACTGGGGACTGGAGACTGATGACTGGAGACTATACTTCCGTCCCATGAAATGGTTCGTTCGTGGCGACATCGACGGCTTCTTCGGCCTGGCCCTCGATAACCTCGTTCAACTGCTGCTGATCGACACGCTGTGCCGGTTCGTTCTCGGCTTCCCCCCGGAACTGGTCTACGGACGGGTGCTGCCGGGCGCGGCGGTGTCCATTCTCGTCGGCAACATCTTTTATGCGGTCCAGGCCAAGCGGCTGGCCGATCGCACCGGACGCACCGACGTCTGCGCGCTGCCGTACGGCATCAACACGGTGTCGCTCATCGCGCACGTATTCCTCGTGATGCTGCCCGCGAAAGCGCTCGCGGCGGCCGCCGGCGCGCCGGATCCCGCGCGCATCGCGTGGCAGGCCGGCCTCGTCGCGACGCTCAGCTCCGGCGTGATCGAGCTGGCCGCGGCCTTCGTCGCCGACCGCGTCCGCAAAGCGACGCCCCGCGCGGCGCTGTTGTCCACGCTCGCGGGCATCGCGCTCGGCTTCATCTCCTTCGGCTTTCTCTTCCGCGCCTTCGCGCGGCCCATCGTCGGCCTGACGACGTTCGGGATCGTGATGCTGACGTATTTCGGCCGCGTGCGATTCAAGGGACATCTGCCGGGCGGGCTCGTCGCGATCGCGCTCGGCACCCTGCTGTCGTGGATGACCGGCATCGCGCCGGCCGGCCCGCATCCGGCGTCGCCGTCCTTTCACGTGCCCGTGCCGATCGTCGGCGATCTGATCGCTGCGCTCGGCGGCGGACATCTGCTGCCGTACCTGTCGGTGATCGTCGCGATGGGGCTGTTCAACGTACTCGGGTCATTGCAGAACATCGAGTCGGCCGAAGCCGCCGGGGACGCCTACGAAACGCGGCCGTCGCTGATGGCCAACGGCATCGGCAGCATCTTCGCCGCGCTGTTCGGGTCCGCGTTCCCGACGACGATCTACATCGGGCATCCCGGCTGGAAGGCGCTCGGCGCGCGCGCCGGGTACTCGGTGCTCAACGGCGCCTTCATCACGATCATCTGCCTCACCGGCACGCTCGCCTGGATCGCGTGGGCGGTCCCCATCGACGCGGGCATGGCCATCGTCCTCTGGATCGGCATCGTGATCAGCGCGCAGGCGTTCCAGGCGACGCCGCGCGAGCACGCGCCGGCGGTCGTCATCGGCCTGCTGCCCGGCATCGGCGCGTGGGCGGCGCTGATGGCGAAGAACGGCCTCAAAGCCGCCGGGATGGGGACGACGCTGCGGCCGTTCACCGAGGCGCTGATTGGCGAGTTCCAGAAGAGCGACACGTGGATCCACGGCGTCTTCTCGCTCGAGCAGGGCTTCCTCTTCACGTCGATGCTGCTGTCGGCCGCGACGGTCGGCATCATCGAGCGCAAGTGGACCACCGCCGCCGCGTGGTGCGCCCTCGCCGCCGCCATCTCGGCGACGGGCCTGATGCATTCCTATCAGTGGACGACCGACGACACCGTCCTGCGCCTGACGCCCGCGTGGCCGTTTGCGATCGCGTACGCGGCGATGGCCGTCACGTTCTATCTCGCGCAGTGGATTGTCGAGCCGGCGGACGCTCATTAGGGGCTGGGGACTCGGGGCTGGGGGCTACGGGCTAGCAGCGAGCCGGGGCGTCGGTTCCAGCAAACATTTCAAGTCGGCTAATCGAAGTTGCCGGCTTCGCATTTTCCCACGCCGAGCTTGAGTTTGCAGGAACCGATGCCCCGGATCGCGAGGCGAAGTCCACCTGAAGGTGGACACTACTCACGTGTTACGAACGTCGTGTTTCATTTCTCAATCGACACGATCCGCTCCCGCGGGATGCGTTCGACGACTTCGGCGAGAGCGCAGATCCTCCTGTCCTTCACAAACACTCCGTCGGGTCCGACGCGGACGGCGCCGTCCTTATATGTCGTCCGGTACGTCGCGGCCATCCAGGCGGGATTGTCGATCGCCATGTTCAGCAGCTGACGCTTCGGCAGGCCGTCCGCCGACAGGTTCAGCACGACGAGCTCCACGGAATCGACGAGCACGAAGTAGCGCGGCATCGGCGGCGCGTCTTTGACGTTCACCACCACGCGCGAGCCGGGCTCCAGCCGTCGTGCGCGCTTGAAGATCGTCGTCGGATCGTCGAACGCCGCGGACAAGTGCGCCCGGACGACGACCGATTCCTCGACGGGCTGCTGAGCGACGCGCGCCGACAGCCGGAGACGCATCTCCTTCCCTTCGGCGCCGCTGAACACCCAGTCGAGCGGCAGGGCGCGGCGCAGTTCGTCGGCGCGCCACGTCGCGCGCATCAGGCCATAGGCGGTGTGCTCCGTCGTGCCCAGCAGCAGATGGCCGAGCTCGTGCGCGATCGCGTAGCCGAGCAGGTCGCCGCGATCGACGCCGGCCTGCGAGGCGAGCGCGGCGACGCGATCGACGTAGATCGTCGCGAGCGTGCCCGCCCGCATCTCGACGTCGACGGCCGCGAACCCCAGCGACCCCGGCTCGCTCCCGGACGTGGACCGCACGAAACGAATCTCCACCTCATGCGGCTTGGGCCGCGCGACGCAGCCGGTCGCGTGGCAGGGCCGCCAGATCGGGTGGATACCGGCAGCGGCGAGTGTGATGCCTGCACTCTCTTCGGCGTGCGTGAGCACGCGCTCGGAGACGCCGGCTGAGTCGTACGTGCGTACGACGAGCGGGAGCCGGGCGGAGAGGGTCACGGAAACGGCGGCGGCGAGGATGAGCGACATGCAGGCCAATATGGCTGGCGCGTCCGGCTACCTCAATGACGCCGCGGTGGATGCGAGGTGAAACGTTGGTAACGGGATAAAGCATTGGATAATTTGGTGATTGGGTGATTTGGTGATTGCCGATGTCAGGTCCTGACGGGTAGTCGGAAGCAGTCCAATCAGCGATTGGACTCGGTCCACAATGGATGGTCGTTCATTCTGTTCGGGCCTCCTTCGCGCGTGCGCTGCGGAGGCCAGGCCGCTCGGGGAGGGCGGCGACTCGTGACGGACTTCCGGTTCGGACGCTTCGAAATCGACTCACGCACACGCGAGCTGCGCAAGGACGGCGTGCGGCTTCGCCTGCAGGAGCAGCCGTTCGCGCTCCTCGCGCTGATGCTCGAACATCCGGGCGAGCTGCTGACGCGCGACGAGCTGCGCGATCGGCTGTGGCCCGAAGGCACCTTCGTCGATTTCGAACACGGACTGAATGCCGCCATCAAGCGCCTGCGGGCGGTGCTCGGCGACAACGCCGAACGTCCCCGCTTCGTCGAGACGCTGCACCGCCGCGGCTATCGCTTCATCGCGAAGGTCGAGCGCGTCAACGGCCGCGGCGCATACGAGCTCTCGCCGGCCGGCGACACCCGCCGGCGTCTGGCCGTGCTGCCGTTCATGACGCTCGGCGACGTCAGCGTTCCCGAGTTTTTCGCGAGCGGCCTCACCGAGGAACTCGTGACGCAGCTCGGGCGCCTCTGCTCCGATCGCCTCGGCGTGGTCGCGCGCTCCTCGGCCAGCCGCGTGCAGCGCACGGACCGGACGGCGCGCGAGATCGGCTCGGCGCTGCGTGCGAAGTACCTCGTCGAAGGCACCGTGCGCCGCGAGGGCAGCCGCGTGCGCATCACCTCGCAGTTGATCGAGGCCGACACCGAAACGCAGTTGTGGGCCGACTCCTACGATCGGCCGATCGAGGACGCCCTGCTCGTACAGTCCGACGTGGCGACGCTCATCGTCCGCGCCGTGGCGAAAGAACTCCTGCCGGACCAGGCGCCTGCGCCGGGGCACGGCACCCGAAATCTCGAGGCGCAGCAGGCGTTTCTCAAGGGCCGCTATTACTGGAACCGCGCGGGCGCGGACGGTCTCAGCGAATGCCTCGCGTTCTACCAGCAGGCGATCGCGCTCGACCCGCAGTTCGCCGACGCGCACGGCGCGCTCGCGCGTGCGAGCGTCGCGGCCGCCGAGTACTACCTGACGCCGCCGAAGCGCGCCTACGACGTCGCCGAAGCCGCGGCGTCGCGCGCGCTCGCCATCGATCCGTCGCAGTCGGAGGCGCACACGGCGCTGGCGGAGATCCGGCGGGGACGTGACTTCGACTGGACCGGCGCCGACGAGGCGTTCCGCCGCGCGCTCGCGGCGAACCCCAGCAACGAAGGCGCGCGCCGGCTGTACGGCGTCTTTCTCGCGTCGCGCGGCCAGACAAGCCAGGCGGCGGTGATGACCGACATCGCCTGCGAGCTGGATCCGTTGTGCCTCGTGTCGAACACGAGCTCGGCGTGGGTGCGATTCGTCACCGGCGACTATGCCGACGTCATCGATCGCTGCCGCCACACGATCGACATGGCGGCCGACTTTCCCGCGCCGCACCGCCTGCTCGCCTCGTCGCTCGCGCTGCTCGGCGACACGAAGGCGGCCGTGCGTCATCTCGAGTCGGCGCCGGCGACGCACTGGGAACCCGCGACGATCGGCTGCCTCGCGTATGCCGCCGGCCTGAACGGCGATCGCGCCCGCGCCGGCGAACTGGTCGAGCAGCTCGACGCGATGGCGCGGCATCAGCAGTACGTGTCGCGCTACTACTCGGCGCTCGCGTGCCTCGGCGCCGGCGACACGGACGAAGCGTTCGTCCGGCTGAACTGCGCCTGCGACGAACGCGATCCGGCCATCATGCTGCTCACGAGCGACCCGCGGTTCGGATCGCTTCGCGAGGACGCGCGGTACCGCACGCTCACCGCGCGGCTCGGCTTCCATCGGGAGAACACCGTTCATGTCTGACGACACGCAACTGCGCCTGCTGGGCCTCGGCGACGGACCGCTGCCGAAGACGCGGCCCGTCTACCGCCACATCGCGCAGGCCATCGAGCGCGGCATCACCGCCGGCACGCTGGCGCTCGACTTCCGCCTGCCCGCCGAACGCGAGCTCGCCGAAGCGCTGAACGTCAGCCGGACGACGGTGGTCAGCGCGTACCGGGATCTCGAAGCGCGCGGGCTCGTGCGCGGCTACGTCGGACGCGGCACGTTCGTCTCGGCTGCGCCCGACGCCTCGGGAGCGCCGTTCGCCTGGAGGGGGAAAGTCGCCGCCGCGGCCGCGCGCACGAGCGACGGCGCCATCCGCGATCTTCTGCGTCACGCCGCCGATCCGTCCGTCCTCTCCGTCGCCGCCGGTACGCCCGCGCTCGAAGGCTTCCCCATCGACGCGTACCGCCGTTCCATGGAGAAGGCGCTGAAGCGCGACGTCCGCCTCGCGTGGGGACACAGCCCGACGGAAGGCCTGCCCGTGCTGCGCGAGACGATCGCGCACCGCTTCGGCGGCCAGCCGCACAACATCCTCGTGCTCGCGGGCGCGCAACAGGGCCTCGATCTCCTCGCGCGCTGCCTGATCGATCCCGGCGACCCGGTCATCGTCGATCGGCCCGGCTACCTGGGCGCGCTGCATACGTTCAACGCCGCCGGCGCGCGCGTCATCGGCTGGGACACGGCGAAGCACGACCTCGGCGAGCTGGAAGATCTGATCACGCGGTACCGGCCGAAGCTGATTTACACGAACCCCACGTTCCAGAACCCCACCGGCTGGACGATGCCCTTAAAGCTCCGGAGACAGCTGCTGACCTTAGCGTCTCGACTGCGGGTGCCGATCATCGAAGACGACACCTACCGCGAGCTCTTCCTCAACACGCCGCCGCCGCCGTCGCTCCACTCCATGGACACCCAGTCGGTCGTCATCCACCTGAACACGTTCTCGAAGGTGCTGGCGCCCGGACTGCGCCTCGGATGGCTCAACGCCGCGCCGCCGATCATCGAGCAGCTCGCGCTGCTCAAGCAGCGGTCCGACCCGCACATGCCGAGCCTGAACCAGCTGATCGTCGCGGACATGATCGTCGACGGCTCGTTCGACCGGCATCTCTCGGACATCCGCACGGAGCATCGCCGCCGCCGCGACGCGATGCTCGGCGCGCTCGAGCGCCACGGCGCCGCCGGCAAGCTGCAGTGGACGGTGCCTGACGGCGGGCTCTATCTGTGGTGCAGGCTCGCCGGCCGCGTGAGAACGGCGCAGGTGCAGTCGCACGCCGCGGCCCAGTCGATTGCGTTCGTGCGCGGCGAGGCGTTCTATCCGGATCAGGCGGGCGAGCGGGAGATGCGCATCTGCTTCACGAGCGTCCCGCCGTCGCAAACCGATGACGTGGCGAAGCGGATCATGCATGCGGTGAACGCCGCGAGACACGACCTTGCGTCGCCGCAGCAGATGGTCGCGATCGTCTAGGTGTCGCGATTGCCTAGTGGTCGCGATTGTCTAGGTAGTGTCCGCCTTCAGGCGGACAAGCACGTCGGACAAGCGCTCCAACACCAAAACGTCCTCGCGCGTCATCGTCCAGTACGGGACGCGTTTCCACGCGGCCGCCAGGCCGGCGCCGAGCGCTCCGGCGATATCGATCTCCGGATGATCGCCGACGTACATCGACTCGCCCGCCGTCGCGCCGAGACGCTCCAGCGCGAGGTTGAAGATGCGCGCGTCGGGCTTCGCGACGCCGACCGCATCTGAAATCACCACCTCGTCGAAGTACTGCTCGAGCCCGAGCGTCCGCAGCTTTCGCGACTGCCAGTCGATCGGGCCGTTGGTAATCACGCCCAGCCGCTTCCCAGCCGACTTGAGCGCGTCGAGCGTCGCCACGGTGTCCTGCGGCTGGCGACAGTGGCGGCAGTAGCAATCCCAGAAATGCGCTTCGAGATCGGGCGCAAGCGCCGCGTCCACGCGGGCGCCATCCAGAAGGCGGCGATAGACGTCCGCACGGCGCGCGTATCCGTGATCGTCGAGATCGAGCGTGCGCGCGATCAGGCGCTCGCGATCGAGATCGCCGAAGCGCTCGCGAAACGTCTCGTATTGCTCGTGAGCCACGCGGCGGACGACCTCATCGCGATCGTAGAGCGTGCCGTCGAGGTCGAACAGGACGGCCGTGATTACCTGACGTGAGCGGTCAGCCACTTCTCCAAGTATGCCGCGACGGCCGTGCTGTTCTTCTCGAGCATCATCATGTGGCCGTTGCCGTGGATGCCGACGCTCTCGAGCCGGGTGAACGTGTTCGGAACGCCGGCCTGCGTCAGGTACTCGGACGTGCAGTGATCGTAGACCGCGTGGTACGACGCCTCGCCGGTGACGATGAGGATTGGAATGTTCCGCAGCTTCGGCAGCGTATGCGGCGGATCGGACTGCCGCCAGCAATCCGTTTCGCGCACTCGCTTCAGCGCGTCACGTTCGCGCACCGGCGGGTCGTACGTCAGCGGGATGTCCGCGATGCCCCAGGCGCGGGCAGGCTCCTCGCCGGTGACGGCGTTCTGAAACGGCGGTCCGTTCGGTTCGACGGCGATGATGCCTTTGACCGCCGCAGGCCGGACGTCGGCAAGCAGCCAGCCGAACGGCCCCGCCTGTGAGTGCGTGACGATGACGGCGGGGCCGATGCGATCGAGCAACGCCGCGCCGGCGGACTGCACGAGCGTCTGCGTCTCGACCGCGCTCGCCAGGCTCGGCACCTGCGTCGCATAGAACGCGTCGAAGATCGGATCGCCGCGCATGCCCTTCCTGTCGCCGTCGCCCGGCCACTGCGTGTGCAGCTTCGCCTGCGGCCAGATGTCGAAGTCCTCCGGCGCGGTGAACCGCTGCTCGACCTGTGTGACCGACACGTCCTGCAGCGGGCCGTTCACCGTCATGCGCCACGGCGAGCGTCCGCGCGCCGGCTGATCGACGAGATACACGACGTAGCCCTGGGTGAGAAAGTAGTCCGCCCAGCCGGCGCGGCCGTCGGGCGTCGCCATCCAGTTGGTCGCGGTCTGGCCGGCGCCGTGAAAGAAGACGAGCGGATACGGGCGCGTGACGCGAGCCGGCTTCAGCGCCTCGACGTACATCTGCCCGGCCATCACTTCGCCGCCGCCTTCGCCTGAATACTTGCCGCCGACGTAGAAGAACTCTCGCGTCGACAGCGCATGCTGAGCGATCGCCGCCGCGCCGGACATCGCGAGCGCGACCATCACGGCTCCGATCGTCTTCCTGAAATTGACGCCGCGTGACGTCTCCTGAAATCCCAGGGCACGATGCGCGGCGATGCTCGCCTCGTTCGAGATCTCCGCATCGGACCCGAACTCCGCGCACCCTTTCGAACGCGCCCACTGCTGTCCGGCGTCGACGAGCGCGCGGCCCACGCCGCGGCCTCTTGCGTGCGGCGCGACATACCAGCCTTCCAGATAGCCGACGCTGCCCGGCCGGCACCCATCGACGATGTTCCGGAGGGAGAGCTCGACGAAGCCGATCGCGCGGCCGTCCTCCCAGGCAAGCAGAACTTCGGCAGGCTCGCGCCGGTCGCCGCCGAAGAACCGGTCGACGTCGGCCGCGTGATCCGCCGCGGCGTCCGGCCACAGCGCACATCGGAACGCGACCCATACCTCCCGGTCCGCGCGTGATACGGGCTGAATATCCACGGCCCGGGATCCTAACAAACTGGTAGAGTCCTGTCTCATGAAGCACCTCTCGATCGCCGCGATGCTGACGCTCGGACTCGTCGCGCCCGCGCACGCGCAGATGGCGCCGTGGGTGAAGCCGCTCGAAGCGTCCAACATGAAGATCGTCGGCCACAACGATCTCAACGGC
The DNA here is from genome assembly GCA_035571855.1 of Vicinamibacterales bacterium. Lineage (GTDB taxonomy): Bacteria > Acidobacteriota > Vicinamibacteria > Vicinamibacterales > CAVVIG01 > DATNBT01. Next base: position 747 of record DATNBT010000048.1, on the reverse strand, counting down.
AAAGGCAACGGCGGCGAAGGCCTCGCGCTGACGCAGTACCGCGACGGCAGACGCGTCCTGTTCCTCGCGCACGAGAGCGCGCCGACGTGCTTCAGCGTCATCGACGTCACCAACACGGCGAAGCCGACCGTGATCGCGCAGGTCAATACGGTCACGTCCGACATCCGCTGCAACTCGCTGGGGTTGTCTGGGACGACGCTCGTCGTGGCGCATCAGACGGCGAAGATCGGACTGCCGAACGCCGGGATGCGCGTGTTCGACGTCGCCGATCCCGCGCATCCGAAACAGCTCGCCTTCTTCGACACCTCAGGCCCCCACTCACGCGGCGTCCACTTCGTCGTGTTTTCGGATGGCAGATACGCGTATCTCGCGACAGGCGCGAAAGACTTCGAGCCGATCAATCCGAACGACGACCAGTTTCTTATGATCGTCGACATGAACGATCCCTCGCACCCGAAAGAAGCCGGACGGTGGTGGATGCCGGGCACTCGCAAGGGCGACAGCGCCCCGCCGGTGCCGCGGCTGAAGATCGACAGCGGGTATCGGCTGCACACGCTGCTCATCGATCCCAGACGTCCCGATCGCGCGTTCGGCGGCTGGATCGACGGCGGCGTCGTGATCCTGGACGTGTCCGACAAGACGAAGCCGCGGCTGGTCGGCCACACGTCCGACTACCCGCCCGACACGGGATTCACCCACACGGTCGTCCCGCTGCTCGACCGCAGAATTGCCGTCACGTCCGAAGAA